>CAIZKA010000209.1 GCA_903933395.1 uncultured beta proteobacterium
CTGCCTGAGGATGAAATGACGCGCGTGCTGGCGAAGTTCGCCAGCTACGGTCAGCAGGACTAGCGCGCCCGGTTCTTATTTGCAGGCCGTTGCCAGCCACTTGCCCGAGTAGTTCTGCTTCATGGTGCTCGGGCCGCGTTTGGCATCCTGCATGTTGAACGTCGATTCACCCTTGTAGCTTTCCTCGCCCTGATAGGTGATCGAGCCGGTGCCGGTCATCTTCTGTTCGCCGGTGCATTCGATCTTCCACGTTGTCGTATTGCCCGAGGTTTTGACGTCCTTCTGTTCGCAACGCTGGCGGCGGTCCTCGTCGCTTTGCGGCGGCTGACGCTTCTCGGCCTGCTCCTTGGTGACGCAGTGCCTGGTCACGACGCTCATCGGCCCGCCTGCGCCACCGGGCATCTTTACGCCCATGGCTTCCATCTGCTTGCGTTCGGCGTCGGACATGGCCGGCATCGCCGGCATGCCACCGCCGCTCACCTGCGAGGTGATTTCCCACAGGCCGGGCTTCATGGCATGGGCGGTGGCCGCAAAACCTGTGGCTGCGGCGATAAGGAGAAAGGCGAGTGCGCGCATTTTGGAGCTCCGTGGTGTGTTGATGAATCGAAATCGAATTCTGCCTGTTTCCCCGGCGCTCATTGCGCCCTTACTTCGCCTTCGCCCAGGAATCCTTCAGCGTCACGGTGCGATTGAACACCGGCACGCCGGGTTTCGAGGCAATCCGGTCGGCGACGAAATAGCCGTGGCGCTCGAACTGGAAGCGGTCTTCCGCGGCCGCGTCTTTGAGCGCCGCTTCGAGCTGCGCGGCGACGACCCGCTTCGAATCCGGGTTGAGGTCGGCGATGAAATCGCGGCCGCCTTCACCCGGCGCCTCGACGGCGAACAGGCGGTCGTACAGCCTGACCTCGGCGGCATAGGCGTGCCGCGCCGAGACCCAGTGGATGTTGCCCTTGACCTTGTAGGCGTCGGATCCCGGCGTGCCGGACTTGGAGTCGGGCATATAGTCGCAATGCACGGCGGTGACGTTGCCCGCCGCGTCCTTGTCGCAGCTGATGCACTTGACGACGAAGCCGTAACGCAGGCGCACCGTGTTGCCGGGGAAGAGGCGGAAGTAGCCCTTGGACGGCGCTTCCATGAAGTCCTCGCGCTCGATCCACAGTACCCCCGAAAACCCCACCGGCCGCTTGCCCCACTCGGGCTTTTGCGGGTGGTTGGGGGCCAGGCATTCTTCTTCCTGCCCCGCGGGATAGTTGTCGATGATCAGCTTCACGGGGTCGAGCACCGCGGTACGGCGCGGCACGGTTTCGTTCAGATGGTCGCGCTGGCATTCCTCCAGCACGCTGATGTCGATCCAGGAATCGGACTTGGTGACGCCGTTCATTTCGTTGAAGCGACGGAAGGCCTCCGGCGTGAAGCCGCGGCGGCGCGCGCCGACCAGGGTCGGCAGGCGCGGATCGTCCCAGCCGTCGACATGTTTCTCGTCAACCAGCTGGATCAGCTTGCGCTTGGAAAGCACGACGTAGGAAAGGTTGAGGCGGGCGAATTCGATCTGCTGCGGCAGCGGCGTGTTCACGCAGCCCAGTTCCGCCAGCCGCGCCAGCAGCCAGTCGTAGAAGGGGCGCTGGTCCTCGAACTCGAGGGTGCAGATCGAGTGCGTGATGTTCTCCAGCGCGTCCTCGATCGGGTGGGCGTAGGTGTACATCGGGTAGATGCACCAGGTGTCGCCGGTGTTGTGGTGCGTGGCGTGGCGGATGCGGTAGATGGCCGGGTCGCGCAGGTTGATGTTGCCCGAGGCCATGTCGATCTTCGCCCGCAGCACGTGCGTGCCGTCGGCGAATTCTCCGGCTTTCATGCGGCGGAACAGGTCGAGGTTCTCGGCCGGCGTGCGCTCGCGGTAGGGCGAGTTCCTGCCGCCCTCAGTCAGGGTGCCGCGGCTGGCACGCAGCTCCTCGGCGGTCTGCGAATCGACGTAGGCATGGCCGGCCTCGATCAGCTTTTCGGCAAAGTCGTACATCCACTGGAAGTAGTCGGAGGCGAGGTATTGATTGTCCTTCCAGTCGAAGCCCAGCCAATGCACGGCGTCGATGATGGAGTCGACGTATTCCTGCTCCTCCTTTTCGGGATTGGTGTCGTCGAAGCGCAGGTGGCAGGCACCGGCGTAGTCCTGCGCCAGGCCGAAATTCAGGCAGATCGACTTGGCGTGGCCGAAGTGCAGGTAGCCGTTGGGCTCCGGCGGGAAGCGGGTGCGGATTTTCGCCGTGTCCGGCTTTGGCGCCGTGTCGCCGGCACCAGCGCTCTGCGTCCCTTCGGGAACTTTCTGCTGCACGGCCGGGCCGGGTTGCCCGCTCCACAGGCGCGACGCGTACTTGCCGGCCTTGAGGTCGGCGTCGATGATGTGGCGGATGAAATTGGATGTCTTTTCGATTTCGGCCATGATCGGCGGCAGACTGATGCAAAGCGGCAATTCTACCGTTGGGACGTAGAATTCGGCCTATGAATAGCCCCCCACGCTCATTCCATTCGCTGCCCCCCACAGGTGGGCGTATTTCGCCTTGGGGCAGCCCGGCGGCGAAATGAATGCTCCCGCCCTCATCGCCATCGGGGTCGGCGCCGTACTCGGCGCCTGGCTGCGCTATGGTTTGGGTCTCTGGCTCAACCCGATGTTCGCGACCGTGCCGATGGGTACGCTGGCCGCCAACCTGATCGGCGGCTACCTGGTCGGTGCCGCGGTCATGGTGTTCCACCTCAATGTCGAGATGCCGCCGGAAGCCAAGCTCTTCTTCATCACCGGCTTTCTCGGTGCGCTGACCACCTTCTCCACCTTCTCCGCCGAAGTGGTGCACCTGATCCAGAACGCGCGCTACGCCTGGGCCGCGGGCGCGGCCGCCCTGCACCTGTTCGGTTCACTCATGATGACAGCGCTCGGCATCTTCACGATACACAAGCTGGCGCAATGAGGTTCGACCCCGAGGCGCGGCGGGCGGCGCGGCCCGCGCTGGTCTATGACGAGGCCCTGCCGGTGAATGTGCGGCGCGTCGAGATCGGCGCGGCGATAGAGAAGCACCAGGTGGTGGTGGTTTGCGGCGAGACCGGCTCGGGCAAGACCACGCAGCTGCCCAAGATCTGCCTCGAAATCGGCCGCGGCCTGAACGGCCTGATCGGCCACACTCAGCCGCGGCGGATCGCCGCGCGCGCCACGGCGACGCGCATCAGCGAGGAACTCAAATCGGAACTCGGCCGCCACGTCGGCTTCAAGATCCGCTTCACCGACAAGGTCACGCCATCGTCCTACATCAAGCTGATGACCGACGGCATCCTGCTCGCCGAAACCCAGACCGATCCGCTGCTGCGCCAGTACGACACGATACTGATCGACGAGGCGCACGAGCGCAGTCTCAACATCGATTTTCTGCTCGGCTACCTCAAGCAGCTGCTGCCGAAGCGGCGCGACCTGAAGGTGATCGTGACTTCGGCAACGCTGGATGCCGAGCGGTTTTCGAAGCATTTCGAGGGCGCACCGGTGATCGAAGTCTCGGGAAGGCTCTACCCGATCGAAACGCGTTTCCGCCCCTGGCAGGAAAAGAAGGATGGTGACTTGAACGATGCCATCGTCGATGCCGTCGACGAAGCGCATCGCACCGGACCGGGCGACGTGCTGGTCTTCCTGCCCGGCGAGCGCGAGATCCGCGAGGCGGCGGAGGCCTTGCGCAAACACCATCCCCCGGGGCTGGAAGTGTTGCCGCTGTTCGCGAGGCAGACGGCGGTGGAGCAGGGCCGCGTGTTCGCCTCGCACCAGGGCCAGCGCGTGGTGCTGGCGACCAACGTCGCCGAGACCTCGCTGACCGTGCCCGGCATCCGTTACGTGATCGACTCGGGCCTGGCGCGTGTCAAGCGCTACTCGCACCGCAACAAGGTCGAGCAACTGCAGGTCGAACCGATCTCGCGCGCGGCAGCCAGCCAGCGTGCCGGCCGCTGCGGCCGCGTCTCGGCCGGCGTCTGCTTCAAGCTCTACGACGAAGAGGATTTCAACCAGCGCCCGCCCTACACCGAGCCCGAGATACTGCGTTCCAGCCTGGCCGGCGTGATCCTGCGCATGAAGTCGCTGCACCTGGGCGATGTCGAGGACTTCCCCTTCCTCGAAGCGCCGGCGCCGCGCATGATTGCCGACGGCTACCAGTTGCTGGCCGAATTGGGCGCCATCGACGAGACGAGCAAGGAGCTGACCAAGGTCGGTTTCGAACTGGCCAAACTGCCGCTTGACCCCAAGATCGGCCGCATGATCCTCGCCGCGCGCGAGCACGGGTGCCTCCGGGAAGTTCTGATCATCGCCTCGGCGCTGGGCACCCAGGACCCGCGCGACAGGCCGCAGGAGCACGCGGGGACGGCCGACCAGGCCCATGCCAAATGGAAGGACGAGAAATCCGAGTTCCTCTCCTACCTGAAGCTCTGGGCCGCCGGCGACGAAATCTGGAAGCACGAGACCGCGAACAAGCAGCGCCAGTGGTGCCGGCAGAACTTCATAAACTGGCTGCGCCTGCGCGAGTGGCGCGATGTCCATGCGCAGTTGATGACGCTGTGCCACGAGCACGGCTGGAAGGAAAACCAGATTCCCGCCAGTTACGAGGCCATCCACAAGGCCCTGCTCACCGGCCTGCTCGGGCATATCGGCCTGATCAGCGAGGAAGACAAGAACTACCTTGGCGCCCGTGGCATCCGTTTCTACATCCATCCCGGCTCCAGTCTGTTGAAGAAGGCCGGACGCTGGATCGTCGCCGCCGAGATCGTCGAAACCTCGCGCCTGTTCGCGCGCTGCATCGCCAAGATTGAACCGGAATGGCTGGAGCAGGTCGGCGGCCACCTGATCCGCAGGCATGTCTATGAGCCGCACTGGGAGAAGGGCCCGGGCCAGGTCGTGGCCTGGGAGCGCGTCACGCTGCACGGCCTGATGCTGCATGCCAAACGGCGCGTGCATTACGGCCCGACAGATCCGAAGCTGGCGCGCGAAATCCTGATCCGCGAGGCGCTGGTCGAAGGCCAGGTCGGCGAGGACTGGGTGAAGAAGTGGCGCTTCTACCAGCACAACGCCAAACTGATGAAGGAGATCGAGGCGCTGGAGCACAAGGCGCGCCGCCCCGACGTGCTGGTCGACGACGAGCTGATTTACGCTTTCTACGACGACAAGATTCCCGAAGGAATCATCACGTTGGCGGCCTTCGACCACTGGCGGCGCGAGGCGGAGGCGGCCAACCCGAAGCTGCTCTGCCTGGAAAAGGAGCAGCTGATGCGCCACGAGGCGGCGGGCATCACCACGGACGCCTTTCCGCCCGAGCTCACGCATCGCGGCCGCGGTTTCAAGCTCGCCTACCACCATGATCCCGGCGCGGCCGATGACGGCGTGACGCTGACCTTGCCGCTGACCGCGCTCAATCAGTTGCCGGCCAACCGCTGCGAGTGGCTGGTGCCGGGCCTGCTCAAGGAAAAGATCCTTGCGCTGCTGAAGACGCTGCAGCAGAAGTACCGCCATCGCCTGCAGCCGCTCGACGAGTTCGCCACGAATTTCTGCGAGGCTGAACATGACCTGGACGAGCCATTGGTGCGTGCCCTGACGCGCGCGGCCGAGGAGCATCTGGCCATGAAACTGCCGCTCGATGCCTTCCGCACCGGCGAATTGCGGCCCCACCTGTTCATGAACTTCCGCCTCACCGACGAGCATGGCGCCACCCTGGCGATCTCGCGCAACCTGGCGGAGCTGCGCGCCGATTATCGCGACCGTGTCGAGCAGGCCTATGCCACGGCCGAGGTGCAGCACGAAGCGGCGGCCGGCGACGCGTCGGGCTTCACCGCATGGACCTTCGGTGCGCTGCCCGAACTGATGGAAGTGAAAGTCGGCGCCGGCACTACGGTGGGTTTCCCCGCTCTGGTCGATATGGGCGAGAGCGTGCGCCTGACCGCCTTCGACACCGAGGACAAGGCGCGCGCCGAACACCGGCGCGGCATGGCGCGCCTGTTTGCGCTGCAGCTCGCGGCCCAGGTCAAGTCCATCGAGAAGCTGCCGGGCCTGCGCGAACTCGCGCTGCAGTTCATCGCTCTGGGGACCGAAAAAGAGCTGCGCGAACAACTGGTCGCGGTGACCCTTGAGCGCACCTGCCTGATGGACCCGTTGCCGGCCGAAGAGTCGGCGTTCGCGACACGGCGCGAAGCGGCGCGCGGACGCATCCTGCTGGTGGCGCAGGAGATCCTGCGCCTGCTCGGCGGCATCCTGAGCGAGCATGCGGTGCTGGCGAAGAAGCTGGCCTCGATGCAGAAGGCCTTCCCGCAGGCCTGCGCCGACATCGGCGCGCAACTGGCCGAACTGATGCGAAGTGGGGGAAATGCGAGATTCATCGCCACTACGCCCTTCGAGCGCCTGCAGCACTACCCGCGCTACCTCAAGGCGATAAGCCTGCGCTTGGAAAAGGCGCGCTCGGATCCGGCCCGCGACACGCGGCTGATGGCAGACTGGCAGGGGCTGGGCAAACCCTGGGAACGGGAACGCAATGCCATGCTCAAATCGGGACAGCAGCAGGATGCCTTCCTCGACGAATTCCGCTGGCTGCTGGAAGAGTTGCGCGTCGCGCTGTTCGCGCAGGAACTGAAGACGTCTTCACCGGTCTCGGTGAAGCGCTTGCAGAAGATGTGGGACAGCCGGCAACATAACTGAGCCCCAGCCATAAAGGATCACGATGCTTGAGGTATTTTCCGCTTTCACCAGATCGCTGCGCGACCTGACACGGGCCGATGTGCTGTGGCAGGCGCTGTGGCCGCCGCTGGCGGCGCTGCTGCTGTGGATCGCCATCGGCTTCGCGGTCTGGAACCACGGCGTGGCGCTGATGGAGGGCATCGTGCCGCAACTGCCCTGGTCGGGCTGGGAGTGGCTGGCGCAATGGGCGGCGGTGTTCCTGCTGCTGGCGGGCTTCGCCTCGCTGACCTATCTCACCGCCGTCCTGCTGGTCGCCGTGTTCGCCCTGCCGCACTTGATCAATCTGGTGGCGGCGCACGATTATCCGGAGCTCGGGCGCCATGGCGAAAACGTGTTTCTGGGCAGCCTGGGCAACACGCTGGGCGCCGGCGCGATCTTTGTCGCCGGTTGCGTGGTGATGCTGCCCCTGCTGCTGATACCCGGCGCGCTGCTGGTGCTGCCGCTGCTGTGGGGCACCTGGCTGAATCAGCGAACCTTCCGTTTCGATGCCCTGGCCGAACACGCGACGCGTGCCGAGATGCAGCGCCTGATCGCGGAGAATCGCAGCCGTTTCTACATGGCGGGACTCGGCACTGCGGCAGCGGCACAGGTGCCGCTGCTAAACCTGCTGGCACCGGCTTTTGCGGCGCTGGTTTTCGTGCATCTCGGGCTGGCGGCCTTGCGTCGCCAGCGTCAGGAAGGAGGCGTGGTCTTATGAACGGCAATTTTCAGGGCATCGGCGCGATCATCATCGGTGACGAGATTACGCTCGGCCGGCGTCAGGACAAGCATTTCGCCAAAATCGTCGAACTGCTCGCCGCGCGCGGGCTGACGCTGGATTGGGCCTTGTATGCCGGCGACAACCGGCCGCGCCTCGCTGAAACCTTGCGCCGGACCTTCGCCGAGGGCGACATCGTGTTCAGTTGCGGCGGCATCGGCAATACGCCGGACGACCACACCCGGCAGGCGGCGGCAGCCGCTGCCGGCGTCAACCTCGCCCTGAATCCGGACGCGGAACGCGAGATTCGCGGCCGCTATGCCGAGATCGGCCGCGAAGTCAGCGACTATGCACTCGACATGGGGCGCTTCCCCGCCGGCAGCCGTATCATTCCCAATCCCTTCAACCGCATTCCCGGGTTTTCCTGGGGCGACCACCACTTCGTGCCCGGCTTTCCGCAAATGGCCTGGCCGATGATCGAATGGGTGCTCGACAGCTACTATGCCGATCGCTTCAACAGGCGGCCGTCGGCGGAGGCGGCGCTCCTGGTCTGGAAGGGCATCGAGAGCGCGCTGACGCCGCTGATGCTGAAGATCGAGGCCGAGTATCCGGGGCTCAAGGTATTCAGTCTGCCCTTCCTCGGCTCGGCCGAAGTCGGGCGCCATGTCGAACTCGGCGTGCGCGGCGCGCCGGAGCAGGTTCCGGCCGCGATGGAGCTGATGCGGCGCGAGGTCGCGGAACTCGGTTACGCCTGCGATGAGAAACACTGACGTGTAGGCTTGCTCTATTTCATTTATGCTGCGCTTTCCGTAACGAGGACTAACGGGTACCGCCATGATCGACAGCCTGCTTCGTGAGCATCTGCAAAATTCCAGGTTGTTCGCCAATGTCAGCCTCGAAAGCGTGGAACATCTCTTCGAGCGCTGCGAGCGACGGAAGCTGGAGCGCGGCGATCACCTGCTCGAGGCGGATTCCGCCAACAGCCACCTTTACCTGATTCTCGGCGGCGAATTGCGCGTCTATCTGCAAGGGCGCGACATGCCGGCGCAGGCCGTGCTCGGCGGCGGCGATTGCGTCGGCGAGATGTCGCTGCTCGATGGCCAGCCGGCCTCGGCTCTGGTGCTGGCGGCGCAGGACAGCGAAGTTCTGGCCATACCGCACGAGGTGGTCTGGTCCCTGGTGGATTGCTCCCACGGCGTGGCGCGCAACCTCCTCGCGATCATCAGCGGCCGCGTTCGCGGCAGCAATCAGGCCCTGGTGGCCATGCAGGCGCGCAGCCTCGAATTCGAGGAGGCGGGAAGCGTCGACGCGCTCACGGGGATTCACAACCGGCGCTGGCTACTGGAGGCCTTTCCGCGCGCCATGGCGCGCTGCGAGAGGGATGAAAAGCCCTTGTGCCTGGTGATTGCCGATATCGACCTGTTCAGGAATTTCAACGACCGGTTTGGTTACCTTACCGGCGACGCCGTGTTGAGGCGCATGGCGAGCCGCCTGGCCGACGGCTTGCGGGCACAGGATCTGATAGCGCGCTATGGCGGCGAGGCCTTCGTGATCCTGCTGCCGCAGGCCAGCCTGGACGATGCCCTGCCGATTGCCGGGCGCCTGCGCGAACTGGTGGCGATCGGCAGCGGCTTGCACACCGGCGAAGGCGTGACGCTCAGTTGCGGCGTCGCCCAGATGACGCCGGGCGAAACGCTGGATGCGCTGATTTCGCGTGCCGATGGGGCGCTGCGGCGCGCCAAGGAAGGCGGTCGCGACCGGGTGGAAGCCGCCGCCTGAGGGAAGCTCAGCCTGTCCCGCCCACGGTCAGACCGTCGATGCGCACCGTCGGCTGGCCGACGCCGACCGGCACGCTCTGGCCTTCCTTGCCGCAGGTGCCGACGCCGGAATCGAGTGCCATGTCGTTGCCTATCATCGAGACGCGCATCATGGCTTCCGGGCCGCTGCCGATCAGCGTGGCGCCCTTGACCGGCGTGGTGATTTTTCCGTTTTCGATCAGGTAGGCCTCGGCGGTGGAAAAGACGAACTTGCCGCTGGTGATGTCGACCTGGCCGCCGCCGAAGTTGGCGGCGTAGAGGCCCTTCTTCACCGACTTGATGATTTCCTGCGGATCGCGGCTGCCGTTAAGCATCGCGGTATTGGTCATGCGCGGCAGCGGCAGGTGAGCGAAGGATTCGCGGCGGCCGTTGCCGGTGACGGGCACACCCATCAGGCGCGCATTCAGCGTGTCCTGCAGATAGCCGACGAGGATTCCGTCTTCGATCAGCACCGTGCGCTGTGTCGGATTTCCTTCGTCGTCGACGGTCAATGAACCGCGGCGGTCGGCTATGGTGCCGTCATCGACCACCGTGACGCCTTTTGCGGCGACGCGCTGGCCGATGCGTCCGGCGAAGGTCGAACTGCCCTTGCGGTTGAAGTCGCCTTCGAGGCCGTGGCCGACTGCTTCGTGCAACAGGATGCCGGGCCAGCCGGGGCCCAGCACCACGGTCATCTGGCCGGCCGGCGCCGGCTTGGCGGCGAGGTTGACGCTGGCCTGGTGCACCGCGCGGTCGGCGTAGTCCTTCAGTACGGCGTCGCTGAAGTAGGCGTAGTCGAAGCGTCCGCCGCCTCCCGAGGAACCCTGCTCGCGCCGTCCGTGTTCCTGCATGATCACGGTGATCGACACGCGCACCAGCGGCCGCACGTCGGCCGCCATCTGGCCGTCGGAACGCGCCACCAGCACGACTTCCCAGGTGCCGGCGATGCTGGCCATGACTTCGCGGACGCGCGGATCGGCGGCGCGCGCCATGGCTTCCAGGCGCTCCAGCAGTTTCACCTTGGCGGCATCGTCGAGCGAGGCGATCGGATCATTGCCGGCGTAGAGCGGCGCCGGTTGCTTGCGCCGCTGCAGGAGAGGCGCCAGGCGTTGGGAGCCCGCGGCGGCAATTGCGCGGGTGGTGCCGGCCGCCGCCGTCAGCGCGGCCAGGCTGATGTCATCGGAATAGGCGAAGGCGGTCTTCTCGCCCGACAGCGCACGCACGCCGACGCCCTGTTCGATGTTGAAGCTGCCCGATTTGACGATGCCTTCTTCCAGGCTCCA
>CAIZKA010000210.1 GCA_903933395.1 uncultured beta proteobacterium
CAACCTCGCGCTCAATCCGCAGCTCGATGCGTCACGTGCGCTCTGGCGCGAGACCGATGTTTTCTCCGAGTTGCGCAACCTGCGCGCCGCCGGCGAACGCTACGACCTGATCATCCTCGATCCGCCCAAGTTCGCCCACACCGCGGCTCAAGCCGAGCGGGCCTCCCGCGCCTACAAGGACATCAATCTGCAGGCGCTGCAACTGCTGGCGCCGGGCGGATTGCTGATGAGCTATTCATGCTCGGGCGGCATAAGCGCCGAGTTGTTCCAGAAAATCGTCGCCGGCGCCGCGCTGGATGCAGGGCGCACGGCACGCGTGGTGCAGCACCTGCATGGCGCGGCCGACCACCCTGTCGACCTGGCGTTTCCGGAAGGCGAGTACTTGAAGGGATTGCTGCTGCAGGTCGACTGACCAGCGCCCTGTGGTGTAATACGCTCCTCATGCGTCGCTTCCTGCACCCCTTGTTCGTCCTGTTGCTGTCGCTGCTGCTGATCGGCAGCCAGCAGGCCGCGCTCGCCCACATGCTGGGACACGCTGTCGTTCCCGCCGCGGTTCAGGTCGTCGACGATGGCGACGCCGACCACGGTGCGGCACTGTCCTTGTCGCACACCTGCACGACCTGCATAGCCTTCGCTGGCGCCGACCTGGCGCCCCCGGCGCCGCTGGCGCCTCCTGCACTAACTGCCGACGCGACAGCCGCTCTTGCCGTCGCCGTACCGCCGGCGCCGACTCTTGCCTTCCGCGCGGCGTTTCGCAGCCGCGCCCCGCCTCCGCTCTAAAGCCACTTGACGCAGTGCTGCGCCGCCGCCTTCCTGAGGCGCGGCGTGTTTTGTCATTTGCCTTGGAGCAAACATGAATCGCATATTCGTTTCCGTGCTGGCCGCCTGTGGCGTGCTGGCGAGTCATTCCGCAGCGGCCGCCGATGCGGACCTGCAAGCCTTGCGCGAGGAAATCGCGCAGATGAAAAAATCCTACGAACAGCGCATCGACGCGCTGGAAAAGCGCCTTGTCGATACCGAGAAGCAGGCGGTCACCACCCGTGCCACGGCCGAGACGGCTGCCAGCCAGGCTCAGGCGGCCCAGGCGACCAGCATGGCCAGCCGCGCGCCGGCGGCCGCCAACGCCTTCAATCCGGAAATCTCGCTGATCCTGTCCGGCATGTACAACAACACCTCACAGGACCCGCGCCAGGATCCTACGGGTGCCGCCGGCCGCGAACGGCGCATCCAGGGCCTGCTGCCTTCGGGCGGCGAATTCAATCCCGAGGCCCGTTCCTGGAGCCTCGGCGAATCGGAGTTGGCGATTTCCGCCAACATCGATCCGCATTTCCGCGGTACTTTCCTCGCCTCGATTTCGCCGGCCAACGAGGTCAGCATCGAGGAAGCCCACATCCAGACCCTGGGCCTGGGCAACGGCCTCGGCATCAAGGCCGGTCGCTTCTTTTCCGGCATCGGCTACGCCAACGAGCAGCATCCCCATGCCTGGGATTTCTCCGACGCGTCGCTTCCCTACCAGGCCTACTTCGGTTCGCAACTGGGCTATGACGGCGTCCAGGTCAAGTGGCTGGCGCCGACCGACCTGTTCCTCGAATTCGGCGCCGAGTTCGGCCGCGCCCTAAGCTTTCCGGCCAACGACGTCGAGCGCAACAAGAACGGCCTGATGTCCGGCAGCCTCTTCGCCCACGTCGGCGACGACGTCGGCGTGGCCAACAGCTGGCGCGCCGGCGCGTCCTGGTTCGCCACCAAGCCGCACGGCCGCAGCTATGACGACATTGACACTACTAACACCAGTCCCACTGGCTTGGTGACCAACAGCTTTTCGGGCAAGAGCAACACCACGGTGCTCGACTTCGTCTGGAAATGGGCGCCTGAGGGCAATGCCACGGAGCGCAATTTCAAGTTCCAGAGCGAATGGTTCCGCCGTCACGAGTCGGGCAAGCTGACCTACGACGTCGACGGAGTCGGCGCGCCGGGCGGTCCCTTGACCGGCAACTTCAGTTCCACTCAGACCGGTTTCTACGCGCAGGGCGTCTGGCAGTTCATGCGCGATTGGCGCGTCGGCTATCGCTACGACCAGCTGGCCAGCGCGGATACCTCCGTCGGCTTGATCGGCAGGGGTACGCTCGTTGCCGCCGACCTGCCCATCCTTCGGGATTACACGCCGAAACGCAACACGGCGATGGTGGACTGGTCGCCGTCGGAATTCTCCCGCATCCGCCTCCAGTATGCCCGCGACCAGACCCGTCCCGGCGTCACCGACGACCAGGTCTGGGTTCATTACATCATGAGTCTTGGCGCCCACGGCGCCCACAAGTTCTAGGAGATCCACCATCATGAAAAGAGCATTTCTCGTACTGCTTGTCCTTGCCGCCATGCCTGCCGCGGCGGCGCTCAAGGTCTTTGCCACGGTGCCGGAATGGGGCGCCCTGGCGCAGGAAATCGGCGGCGACCAGGTGCAGGTCTTCACCGCCACCACGGCGCTGCAGGACCCGCATCGCATCGATGCCAAGCCCTCGCTGATCGCCCGCGCCCGCAGCGCCGACCTCCTGATCGCCACCGGCGCCGAGCTGGAAATCGGCTGGCTGCCCGTGGTTCAGCGCGAATCCGGCAACAGCCGCATCCAGTCCGGGCAGGCCGGCTATTTCGAGGCGGCGCGCCATGTCGCGATGCTCGACATTCCGGCGCGCCTGGATCGCGCCGACGGCGACGTGCATGCCGGCGGCAATCCGCATATCCAGACCGATCCGCGCAATTTCCTGAAGGTCGGCGAGGCCCTCGCGCAACGCATGAAGGAACTCGACCCGGTCAATGCCGCCGGCTACGACAGCCGCTGGCGCGCCTTTGCCGAGCGCTGGCGCGCCAATCTCCTGCGCTGGGAAAAGGTGGCCGCACCGCTCAAGGGCGTCGCGGTCATCACCCAGCACAAGGCCTGGACCTACATGCTCGACTGGCTGGGCATGCGCGAAGTCGGCACGCTCGAGCCCAAGCCGGGCGTCGAACCGACCGTGGCACATCTCTCGCAGGTGCGGCAGCAGGCCGCCAACAGCCATCCGCGCATGGTGATCCGCGCCGCCTACAATTCGGCGCGTCCCGCCGAGTGGCTGTCGGCGGAAGCCAAGCTGCCGATCGTCGTGCTGCCGTTTACCGTCGGTGGCACGCCGGAGGCGAAAGACCTGACGGCGATGTTCGACGACACCGTGGCGCGGTTGCTGGTGCCGCTGAAATGACGCCCGAACTGCAGGGATTCGACTGGAGCCTGCTGGCGGCACCCTTCGTTGCCGGCCTGCTGGTGCTCGCCACCCACGTGCCGCTTGGCGCCGAGGTGCTGCGTCGGGGCATCATCTTCATCGATCTGGCGATCGCCCAGGTCGCTGCCCTGGGCGTCATCGCGGCGGGTCTGGCCGGCCTCGACGCGCATGACAGCATTCTCGTTACCCAGCTTGCGGCCGGCCTGGCGGCGGGTGCCGGCGCCGTGCTGCTGACCTGGACGGAGCGCCGCTGGCCGGAGATCCAGGAAGCGCTGATCGGTCTGGTCTTCGTTTTCGCCGCCGCTGCCGGCATCCTGATGCTGGCCCGAAATCCGCAGGGCGGCGAACATCTGCGCGACCTGCTGGCGGGACAGTTGCTGTGGGTCTCCTGGCAGCAATTGCTGCCGGTGGCTGCCCTCTATATCGGCGTACTGGCCTTGTGGTTCGGCCCGGCGCAACACTGGCCGCGGCTGGGCTTCTACCTGCTGTTCGCCGTCACGGTGACTGCATCGGTGCAACTGGTCGGCGTGCTGCTGGTGTTCACCAGCCTGATCGCTCCTGCGGTGGCGACCCGGGCATTCAGCGGCCTGCGGCGCATCGTGATTGCCTGCCTGGTAGGCGCCGCCGGCTATGCCGCAGGCCTCGGCCTTTCCCTGTACGTCGACCTTCCCGCCGGCGCGACGGTGGTCTGCTGCCTGTGTTTGCTGACCCTTGCCGGGCTCGGCTTCTTCAGGCCGGCGGGTTATACTCTTCAATCCTAAATCACAGCATCAGTGCTCCAGATCAGTGGCAGAAGACAACGACGATGATCTGATGTCCCTCGATTTCACGGCGCCCGGCGCGTTCGAAGCGCACCCGGAAGAGCCTGCTGCGCCTGAAATTGCCGTCGAACCAGAGGCTCCTGCTCCACCCCCGGCACCGGTGCGCCAGCCCTTGCCGCCGGCACTGGCCGAGGCCGCCGCGATGTATGCCGCCGGACAGGAACTGGATGCCATGCGCCGCCTCGAAGCGGCGATCAAGAGCGGTGAAAATCTCGGCGACTCGGCACTGCGCGCCTGGGGCTGCCTGTTCGAACTGCTGCAGGCTCTCGGTCGTCGTCCGGCGTTTGATGCTCTGGGCCTTACCTTTGCCCGCCTGTTCGAGAAGTCGCCGCCGGCCTGGAGTGCCGCCGCCGAAGAAGGCAACACCGCCCAGGAAACCACCGGCGGGCGCGCCCATGTGTCCCTGAGCGGCGTGCTGAACGCCTCTGTCGGCGAAGTCCTGAAGCAGACGATGAAGCTCGCGGCCACCAGCACGATGGTGCGCATGGACGTGGCCAAGCTGACCGATGCTGACAATAACGGCGCCATATTGTTGATGCGCGCGATGGCGGCTCTGAAGAAAGCCAAAAAGGAACTGGTGTTCGGCAGCCCCGAACATCTGGCCGGGATCCTGGCGGCGAAACTTTTGCCGGGCGAGCGCAGCAACGCAGAAATGTGGCTGCTGATGCTCGAGCTTTACCAGCAGGCGTTCCGTCAGGAGGCGTTCGAGGAGGCTGCGGTGAACTACGCCGTCACCTTCGAGGTTTCGCCGCCCTCGTGGGAGGCGCTTCCCGAGCGCAGCGAAGAACCGCCGCACGCGCCGGCTGCGGCGCCGCCCAAGGCCGATGGCTTCGCGCTGCACGACCAGCTGATGGGTGCCGGCGTTGCCGACTTCGCGCCGCTCGAAGCCGTGCTGGCCGGGCGCGACGAATTCGATATCGATGCGCGCAAGCTGGTGCGCATCGACGCCACCAGCGCGAAGGCTTTGCTTGAGGTGCTGACGCGGCTGCATGCGGCCGGCAAGAAGCTGAGCATCGTCGGCTTGAGTACCATCGTGGCGGCGTATCTGGAAACACTCGGCTTCGACGATGTCGTGGTTTTGCGCGCCCGCGCCATCTGAACCGTAGACTCTTCCCGCAAGGATTTTCATGGAGCAATATCACGGGACCACCATCCTCTCCGTGCGCCGCGGCAGCAGCGTGGCGCTGGGCGGCGACGGCCAGGTCACGCTGGGCAACATCGTGGTCAAGGCCACGGCGCGCAAGGTGCGGCGGCTCTACAACGAACAGATCCTGGCCGGATTCGCCGGCGGCACGGCGGATGCCTTCACCCTTTTCGAGCGCTTCGAGGCCAAGCTCGAACAGTACCAGGGCAACCTGCTGCGCTCCGCCGTGGAACTGGCAAAGGACTGGCGCACCGACCGCATGCTGCGCCGGCTGGAGGCCATGCTCTCGGTCGCCGACAGCGAGCATTCGCTGATCATCACCGGCAACGGCGACGTACTCGAGCCGGAATACGGCATCGTCGCCATCGGCAGCGGGGGCGCCTATGCGCAATCCGCGGCGCGTGCACTTCTGGAGAACACGAGCTTCACGCCGGCCGAGATCGTCAAGAAGTCGCTGGAAATCGCCGGCGACCTGTGTATCTATACCAATCAGAACCATCTGATCGAAACTCTGGATTGACCATGCCGCCCGCCGGCCGGTCGGCGCCGCGTCGAAAGGCCTTGCAATGTCCGCCATGACCCCCGCAGAAATCGTTTCCGAACTCGACAAAAACATCGTCGGCCAGTCGCGCGCCAAGCGCGCCGTGGCCATCGCCCTGCGCAACCGATGGAGGCGCATGCAGGTCGCCGAGCCGCTGCGCACCGAGATCACGCCGAAGAACATCCTGATGATCGGCCCCACTGGCGTGGGCAAGACCGAAATCGCGCGGCGCCTGGCGCGCCTGGCCAATGCGCCTTTCATCAAGATCGAAGCGACAAAATTCACCGAAGTCGGCTACGTCGGCCGCGACGTGGACACCATCATCCGCGACCTGATCGAGACGGC
>CAIZKA010000211.1 GCA_903933395.1 uncultured beta proteobacterium
GGCTCGACCACCATTACCGATGACGGCCGCGGCATTCCGGTCGGCCTGCATCCGGACGAAAAGATTCCGGTCGTGGTGCTGGCCTTTACTCGGCTGCATGCCGGCGGCAAGTTCGACAAGAGCAAGGGCAATTCGGCCTACGCCTTTTCCGGCGGCCTGCACGGCGTCGGCGTGGCCGTCACCAATGCCTTGTCCACCCGTGTCTCGGTCGAGGTGCGGCGCGACGGAAAGATCTGGGCCATAGAGTTTTCCGGAGGCGGAGAGAAAGTCGGCGCCCTGACGGACATTGGTAGCTGCGGTCGCCAGAGCGGCACCCGTGTCCGCGTCTGGCCCGATCCGAAATACTTCGACGCGCCCAAGGTGCCACCCGCCGAACTCGAACGCCTGCTGCGCTCCAAGGCCGTGCTGTTACCCGGCGTCAAGGTTGGCCTCGACGTCGAGCAGGCCGACGGCAGCGTCAGCAGCAAGACCTGGAGCTATCCCGACGGTCTGTCCGGCTACCTCGCGGAACAGGCCGGCAATGCCGAGGCCGTCGCCCCGCTGTATGCCGCCGAGAAATATGCCGATGCCGACCACGCCGAGTTTGCTCCCGGCGAGGGCGCGGCCTGGGCCATCGGCTGGCATGTCGATACGGTGGCCTCCGAATCCTACGTCAACCTGATTCCCACCGTGGCCGGCGGCACCCACGAAGCCGGCCTGCGCGCCGGCGTCTTCGAAGCGGTCAAGTCCTTCATCGAACACCGCGCGCTATTGCCGCGCGGCATCAAGCTGCAGCAGGACGATGTCTGCAGCCACATGGCTTACGTGCTGTCGGCGCGCATCCTCGATCCGCAGTTCCAGGGCCAGGTCAAGGAAAAGCTCAATTCGCGCGAGGCGGTGAAGCTGGTCTCGAGCATGATCCGCGATCCCTTCGAGATCTGGCTCAACCAGCATGTCGAGGCCGGCAAGGCCATCGCCGAACTTTCGATCAAACAGGCGCTGGCGCGACAGAAGAACGCGCAGAAGGTCGAGAAGCGCAAGCAGTCCGGCGTCGCCGTGCTGCCGGGCAAGCTCTCCGACTGCGAATCGACCGACCTCGCCGAGAACGAACTCTTCCTGGTCGAGGGCGATTCCGCCGGCGGCTCGGCCAAGATGGCGCGCAACAAGGAAACCCAGGCCATCCTGCCCCTGCGCGGCAAGGTGCTCAACTCCTGGGAGGTGGAAGCCGGACGCCTCTTCGCCAACAACGAGATCCACGACATCGCCGTGGCGCTGGGCATCGATCCGCACACGGCAGACTCCACGCCCGACCTGTCCAACCTGCGCTATGGCAAGCTGGTCATCATGTCGGATGCCGACGTCGATGGCGCCCACATCCAGACCCTGCTGCTGACCCTGTTCTATCGCCACTTCCCGGCCCTGATCCGCCACGGTCACATCTACATCGCGCAGCCGCCGCTGTACCGCATCGATGTTCCCGCCTCGGGCAAGAAACGTCCGGCACGCCGCCTGTATGCGCTGGACGAGGGCGAACTGGTCGCCATCAAGGACCGCCTGATCAAGGAAGGCATCCGCGAGGACGCCGTCGAGGTCGGCCGCTTCAAGGGCCTGGGCGAAATGAATCCCGACCAGTTACGCGAAACGGCGATGGCGCCGGCCACGCGCCGCGTGGTCCCGGTCACCGATTTTCCCGAGGCCGAAGCCGGCACCCTGAAACTTTTCAACCTGCTGATGGGCAAGGGCGAGGCTTCCTCGCGCCGCGCCTGGATGGAAGAAAAGGGTCACCTGATCGAAGCCGACATTTAAGCCGCAATCATGAACAACGACACCCCCGACCTGTTCGACGAACCCGTCGCCACCGACGCCGCAGTGGCGGCATCTGCCAGCCCGCCGCCGCCTCCTGCCGTACCGCCGGCGCCGACTCTTTTCGCCGGCAGCGGCGGCGACGGCTCGCTGCCGCTGGCCGGCTATGCCGAACGTGCCTACCTCGCCTATGCCATGAGCGTGGTGCGGGCGCGCGCCCTGCCACAGGTGGAAGACGGCCTGAAGCCCGTGCAGCGCCGCATCCTCCACGCCATGAACGAAATGCGCCTCGCCGCCAGCGCCAAGCACGTCAAGAGTGCGCGCGTGGTCGGCGATGTGATCGGCAAGTACCACCCGCACGGCGACACCAGCGTCTATGACGCCATGGTGCGCGTGGCGCAGGACTTCACGCTGCGCTATCCGCTGGTCGACGGCCAGGGCAACTTCGGCTCGCGCGACGGCGACGGCGCCGCGGCCATGCGCTACACCGAGTGCCGCCTGACGCCTTTCGCCGAACTGCTGCTTTCCGAAATCGATCGCGGCACAGTGGACTTCATCGCCAACTACGACGGCTCGATGACCGAGCCGCAACTGATGCCGGCACGCCTGCCGGTGGTGCTGCTCAACGGCGCCTCGGGCATTGCCGTCGGCATGGCGACCGAAATTCCGCCGCACAACCTGCGTGAAGTCGCCGAAGCGGCGCGCCTCCTGATCAAGAAGCCCGAGGCGATGCTGGAGGAAGTCCTGGCCGTGCTGCCTGGGCCGGACTTCCCAGGCGGTGGCCAACTCATCTCGACCCCAGCCGACATCCGCGACGCCTATGCCAATGGCCGCGGCAGCATGCGCATGCGCGCCCGCTGGCGCATCGAGGAACTGGCGCGCGGCCAGTGGCGCGTGATCGTCTACGAACTGCCCCACGGCGTTTCGGTAGCCCAGGTGCTCTCCGAAATAGAAGGCCTGACCAACCCGCAGCCGCGCACCGGCAAGAAGGACGTCAGCCAGGAACAGAAGAACCTCAAGGCGCTGGTGCTCGGCGTGCTCGACAGCGTGCGTGACGAATCCAGCGACCAGCAGGCGGTGCGCATCATGCTGGAGCCCAAGAGTTCGCGCATCCCGCAGGACGAGTTCATGGCCGTGCTGCTGGCGCACACCAGCCTCGAAGCCAGCATTTCGGTGAACCTGACCATGGTCGGCCGCGACGGCCGGCCGCAGCAGAAGCACCTGCTTGCCATTCTTCGTGAATGGATCGAGTTTCGCTTCGCTACCGTGGAGCGCCGAACCCGCCATCGCCTGGGCGAGGTACTGCGCCGCGTGCACATCCTCGAAGGGCGCATGACGGTGTTCCTCAGGATAGAGGAAGTGATCAAGTGCATCCGCGAATCCGACGAGCCCAAGCCGGACCTCATGGCGCGCTTCGGCCTCACCGAAGTTCAGGCCGAGGACATCCTCGAAATCCGCCTGCGCCAGCTGGCGCGCCTCGAAGGCATCCGCATCGAGAAGGAACTCGGTGACCTGCGCACCGAGCACGGCCAGTTGACCAAGCTGCTCGACTCGCGCCACGAAATGACGAAGCTGATCCAGAAGGAGATCGGCGAAGACGCCAAGCGCTTCGGCGATGACCGCCGCACCTTGATGGAGGCCGTGACGCCGATCTCCCAGGGCGAGATCGCGGTACCCGACGAGCCGGCGACGGTGATCATTTCGAAGAACGGCTGGGTGCGCTCACGCCAGGGCCACGGCATCGACCCGGCCGGCATTACCTACAAGACCGGCGACTTCCCCTGGCTGGTGGCGGAAACGCGGACGGTATGGCCGCTGATCGTCATCGACGGCAACGGCCGCAGCTACAGCCTGCGGGTTTCCGACCTGCCGGGCGGGCGTGGCGACGGCGCGCCGCTGAATACCATGATCGAGCTCCAGGAAGGCGGCAAACTGGCCCAGGTGCTGACCGCCGCGCCGGAAAGCAAGTACCTGGTCGCGGGTTCGGGCGGCTACGGCTTCGTCGCCAGCGTGGCCGACATGATTGCGCGCAACAAGGCCGGCAAGGCTTTCCTGACTCTGGACAAGGGCGAGAAGCCGCTGCCGCCGGCGCCGGTGGCCGGCAACAGCGTTGCCGTCCTCACCCAGGGCGGGCGGCTGTTGCTGTTCCCGCTGGCGGAACTCAAGGAAATGGCCAAAGGCAAGGGTTTGATGCTGATCGACCTGACGAAAAACGACGAGGTCGTCGGCATCGCCGTCAGCGGCGGCGAAACGCTGCTGATCGGCGGCAGCGGGCGCGGTGGCAAAATAGTCCGGCAGCCTCTGGACGCCCGCGCCCAGGTTGCTTTCCGCGGCGCCCGAGCCAGGCGGGGACAGGAAATCCCCTTCAAACTAAAACCCGCGACCCTGGCATTGACCGGCAAGCATTGATGCTAGAATCTTCAAAAATTCGGTCTGTCCGTATCCGCCTGTGTCTGCCCGGGATCGCTGCCGCCCACGGAGAATAAAAAATGCTTTTCATTCTTTACTACATTGTCGCCATCAGTGTGCTGATCATGCATTTCACCGGAATGCTGGCCCGCTACAACATCGAATGGCTGGTCCTGGTGCTCGCCGTGACGGTATTCCCGGCGGTGATTTACCTGTAGTTGTCCTGGCCTCCCGAATCGCCGTCCCGCCGGCGCCGACTCTCCGGAAGTCGGCACCCGTCCGGCCTCAACAGTGGCGGACGATGATGTCTTTCACCTGATTCACGGCCGCGTCGACCACCTCGACCTTCTGCGGCAAATCCTCGATCCCTTCCAGTTCCACCGGCCGCGCCGGCTCGCGACCCAGCGCCTCGCGTATCGTTTCGGCAAACTTCACCGGCTGCGCCGTTTCCAGCACGATCATCGGCACTCCGGCGACACGATGCTCCCGCGCCACTTTCACGCCGTCGGCAGTGTGAGTGTCGATCATCTGCCCGTAACGTTCCCAGACATCGCGTATCGTCGCCAGGCGATCGGCATGTGAACTGCGGCCGGAAGCAAAGCCATAGGACATCAGGCGCGCAGCGAACGGGCCATCGGCCAGGCTGAAACTGCCGCCGCGATCGACCTGGCGCCACAACTGACGCACGATGGCCGCATCGCGGCCGACCAGGTCGAAAATGAAGCGCTCGAAATTCGATGCCTTGGAAATGTCCATCGACGGACTGGAAGTGACACGCGTTTCAGCCGTGGTCCTGGGCCGGTAGATGCCGGTGCGGAAGAATTCGTCGAGGACGTCGTTCTCGTTGGTGGCCAGCACCAGGCGGGCGACGGGCAGACCCATCATGCGCGCGATGTGGCCGGCGCAGATGTTGCCGAAATTGCCCGACGGAACGGCGAAAGCCACTTCCTCCCGGTTCGAACGGGTGGCCTCGAAATAGCCCTTGAAGTAATACACCACCTGCGCCATCACGCGCGCCCAGTTGATCGAATTCACCGCACCGATCTTGTACTTCGCCTTGAAGTCCGCATCGTTGGACACGGCCTTGACGATGTCCTGGGCGTCGTCGAACATCCCGCGCACGGCGATGTTGAATATGTTCGCATCCTGCAGGGAATACATCTGTGCGCGCTGGAAGGAGCTCATCTTGCCTTCCGGTGACAGCATGAACACACGTACATTGTGCTTGCCGCGCATCGCGTATTCGGCGGCCGAACCGGTATCGCCCGAGGTCGCGCCGAGAATGTTGATGGTTTCCTTGCGCCGCTCGAGCACGTATTCGAACAGGTTGCCCAGCAACTGCATGGCCATGTCCTTGAAAGCCAGGGTCGGCCCGTTGGACAGTTCCAGCAAATGGAAACCGGGTTCCAGCGAGGTCAGCGGCACGATGTCCGCCGCCTTCGCCGGATCGCGGCTCCAGCGATAAGTCTGCGCCGTATAGGTCTTGTCGCAGATGGTCCGCAGATCCTCCGCAGGAATATCGGTGGCATACAGACTGAGGATCTGAAACGCCAGTTCCGCGTAGGACAGGCTGCGCCAGTCGTCAAGGTGGTCGGCCACCTGCGGATAGACGTCCGGCAGATACAGCCCGCCGTCGGGGGCCAGCCCGCCGAGCAGGATGTCGCAGAACTCCTGCGGCTCAGTGCCGCCTCGGGTCGAGATGTATTTCATTTCAGATCCAGTAAAGGAATCGTCGCGAGCAGGCCGGAGTGCAAGGCGCGATTGAGCGAACGACGAGACATATCTTTCAGATAGGCGAGAAGTGAGCGAATGAGCAACGCAGCAATCCGGTCGCGCAGTAGATTCATTTGCTGGATCTCAACCGAGTTCCTCCATGCGCAGCCGTATCACCTTCTTCTTTATCACCGGCAGCGCCTCGATTTTCACGATGGCCGCATCCACGTTCTTCTCGCGCGTGATGTGGGTCAGCATGATGATGTCGGTCTGCGACTCGCCCTCTCCCGGTTGGCGCTGGATCATGGCGGCGGTGGAAATCTGCTGGTCGGCCAGGATGCGCGTGATGTCGGCCAGCACGCCCGGCTTGTCCTCGACGCGCAGGCGCAGGTAATAGCTGGATTCGACCTCCGACATGGGCAGGATAGGCGTGTCTTCCATCGCATCGGGCTGGAAAGCCAGATGCGGCACGCGATGCTCGGGGTCTGACGTATGCAGGCGGGTCACATCGACGAGGTCGGCAATAACGGCCGAGGCGGTCGGTTCGGCACCGGCCCCCTTGCCATAGTAGAGCGTCGCGCCGACCGCATCGCCTTGCACCAGCACGGCGTTCATCGCGCCTTCGACATTGGCGATCAGGCGCTTGGCCGGAATCAGGGTCGGATGCACGCGCAGCTCCACGCCCGCATTTCCGTTCGTTTGGCGCCGCCGGGTAATGCCCAGCAGCTTGATGCGATAGCCGAGCTGCTCGGCGTACTTGATGTCGTCGGCATCGAGCTGGCTGATGCCCTCGACGTGCGCCTTGGCGAACTGCATCGGAATGCCGAAGGCCAGGGCCGACAGGATGGTGATCTTGTGCGCGGCATCGACGCCCTCGATGTCGAAAGTCGGGTCGGCCTCGGCGTAGCCCAGGCGTTGCGCCTCCTTGAGTACGACGTCGAAGGGCAGGCCCTTGTCGCGCATCTCGGAGAGGATGAAGTTGGTGGTGCCGTTGATGATGCCGGCGATCCACTGGATGCGGTTGGCGGTGAGGCCCTCACGCAGGGCCTTGATGATGGGGATGCCGCCGGCCACCGCCGCCTCGAAGGCGACCATGACGCCCTTCTCGTGCGCTGCAGCGAATATCTCGTTGCCATGCATCGCCAGCAGTGCCTTGTTCGCCGTCACCACATGCTTGCCGTTGGCGATGGCCTTCAGCACCAGTTCCTTGGCGATGCCGCACCCACCGATCAGTTCAACGACGATGTCGATGTCGGGATCGCTGACCACCGCAAAGGCGTCGTCGGTCACCTGCGCCCGTCCGGCCGTGACCTGCCGCGCCAGTTCGAGGTCCTTGTCCGCCACCTTGGCGATGCGGATCGGCCGCCCGGCGCGACGGGTGATCTCGGCCTCGTTGCGGGCCAGTACGTTGAACGTGCCGCCACCGACGGTGCCGATGCCAAGGAGTCCTACATTGATGGGTTTCATTCGGGATTTTCCAGAACCGGACAGGCCGGATTTACAGGATTGAAGGGAGAGGCTTAGCGGCACGTCGCGCCGGGTGTCATCCGGACATGCTCCGGCGCCGGCAATTCAGCTGCCATGCCGCTTGCGGTAGCCGTCAAGAAAGCGCGCGATACGGCCGATGGCCTCGCGCAGGTCATCCTCGTGCGGCAGGAAGACCAGGCGAAAGTGGTCGGGGTGAGGCCAGTTGAA
>CAIZKA010000212.1 GCA_903933395.1 uncultured beta proteobacterium
AGGTTGGCCCAGACGGTGAACCAGGTCTCCGGCAGCGCCGCCGCCGTGGCGAAGTCCATGCCCGCAGGGATGGGCAGCGCGTGGCTCGCCGGCGCCAGGCAATACTCCGCATAGCCGCCGCCGGGGGTGAGCGCCGTCACGCCATCGCCGACTTTCCATTCCGTCACGCCGTTGCCCAGGGCAGCAACGCGGCCGGCGACTTCGAGGCCCAGCAGCGGCGAGGCATCGGGCGGGGGAGGGTACTTGCCAGAACGCTGCAAACAGTCCGGCCGATTCACGCCGGCGCAAACGACTTCGATCAGGATCTGGCCGGGGGCCGGCGCCGGCGCCGTGCCGTCGGCCAGCACCATGCACTCCGGGCCGCCGCCCTTGCCGTGTTCGATGTACTTCATAGCATGCTCCATGGTGGTGTAGCGTGAGTCTAGCAGGGGTGGATGACCCGTCCGGATGCCGGCGGGCCGAGGCTGGACGGCGAATTGCCATTGGCGTATTCTGAATGGGAATCCTGATCGGCCGGCAGGCGAGTGCGACGCCTGCCATTTCGTGAATTTCCGCGCCGGTATCAGTGTTTGGTTTTAGGCCGTACTAAATCGGAGCAGTTTATTGATGGAAAAGTGTTTTTCCTTTTCTGGAAAATTTTATCCGGCCCAGCTGATGGATAATTTTCCATCATTTAGGCAGCCGACTTTACGTTCGGCCCCATAGAAGCCCGCATCACCGCCCGTTTGACAATCGCAATTAGTGTAGCTACAGTAATGCATGCGTATCGAATTCGATCCAGCCAAGGATGAGGCAAACCAAGCGAAACACGGCGTGTCCTTGCTCATGGCGGTCGAACTCGATTGGGAAGCCGCGCTGGTGTGGGTTGATGAACGGTTTGAGTACAACGAGATGCGAATGATCGCGCTCGCTCCAAATACCGAAATCCTGTACTACGTGGCCTTTGTAGATCGTGGCAATGTGCGAAGGATCATCAGCGTTCGCCGCGCCAATCGTCGTGAGGTAAAGCACTATGTCGAAAGTCTCTAAGCGACCAGCCGTTCGGATGCCGACCGCGGCTGAAGACAAGGCCATTACTGCGGCAGCCAAAAGCGATCCCGATGCACAGCCGCTCACACCTGCTCAGCTTAAGGCAATGGTCCCCTTGCGGTCGTTGCGTGGGCGGCCGAAGTCCGAAAACAAGAAGCTGCTGGTATCGGTGCGCTACAGCCCCGAGGTCGTTGCCTACTTCAAGTCCACGGGCGAAGGCTGGCAATCGCGCATGGATGGTGTGCTGCGTCAGTACGTATCGCGCCATTCCCGTAGCGCATAGGTATGTGGCCGAACCCGTCGTTCCAGAGGACGCTGCGCAATGAAGCCGCGCAGCGCCTCTGAACTTCAACGTTATGCGTCACCAAACCCTCGCCACTCTTGACATATCATTAGTGGTATATACATAATGTGGCATGTGGCTAATCGAAGAACACCGTCGCGTTGATAAACAGCTTTCTGGCGCCGTGCCTGTAGAGATATTGAAGCGTTACGAGAAATGGAAGGACATTGCCGGGCTTTCCGGGCCGCAAGGTTTGCGAGCCATCAAAGGGTTTCACGACGAGGCTCTGTCCGGTGAGTGGAAGGGCCATCGTTCGTCCCGGCTCGGGCTTCAGTGGCGGGTGATTTACCGAGTTGTCGCAAACGTGTTGCAGATTCAGGTTGTACATGTCACCGCCCACGATTACAGGAGGCCATGAAATGAAAGAGTTTCGTCCTGCGAAAAAACGAGTTGAGGTTTCGGTGGGAGAGTCTGTCCGCATCCTGCGCGAACTCCAAGAGTTGAGCCAAACTCAATTGGCCGAACTCACGGGTATTCCGCAAGCCACCATCTCGGCAATCGAAAACGGGCGGGTCAATTTGGGTGTTGAGCGTGCAAAGGTATTTGCCCGTGCCCTCAAGTGCCATCCAGCCGTGCTTGTGTTTCCCGGCTGGGAGGTTCCGCTTGGGCGCGCCGCATAACCCGGCGGTCGACCCCGTTCGCTTCACTCTCTGGACGCTGCGCGATGAAGCCGAGCAGCGCCGGTCACCTTCACGTTCGGCACCTTGATCTGACATGCCTACCGCTACTCGGCACCAAAAGAGGTAAAGAAGAGGTAAAGGGGTCAGCATCGGATTTGTTTTTCCCTCGGCACAAGCGCTAAATGGGCGCTGATCGCCTGGCAGCAAAGTCGGCGCTGGTGCCACGGCGTAACCTACCCACCAAATCCGCACGGATTGTCGAGCATGAGCCTCCCGGGGCACAATTACTTGATACTCAGCTCGCAGTAGAATGACTACGATTTTTACGGAGGCATGGCCATGGGAAATCAACTCGAGTTGCTCGAAGCCGAGGCGCTGAAACTGACGCCGGGTGAACGTGCCGCCTTTGCCCAGCTATTGCTCGCCAGTCTTGACGAGGATGCCGAATTGGAAGAAGCCTGGGCTGCCGAAACAGAGCGCCGGATTGCTGAAATCGAAAGTGGCGCGGTACGGGTCATTTCGATTGCCGATGCGCTCGCGCAGGTGCGTGCCGCGTTGAAGTGAAGCTGGTCGTCGCTCCGGCCGCGCTCGCCGAACTGCAGGACGCGGCCGCGTTCTATGTCCTGTAGGCGAATGTGGAACTTGGCCTGGCTTTTGTCGACGAGTTCGAGCGTACCGCGAATTTTGTACTTGCCAATCCCTTGGCTGGCGCAGTGTTTCGCGGCACTCGCCGCCGATACATTCTTCGACGCTTTCCCTACAGCATCATTTATCAGGTCACTGCCGACGAGCTTCGAGTGATCGCCGTGGCCCATCACAGGCGGCGCCCTGGATACTGGACCGGTCGCAGGTAGCACATTGTTTCGCGCCCGTTTCTTGCGGATTGAAGAAACGAGCTGCAGTCTGCAAGTTCGGTGTGAGCTGCTCGCAAGAGTCGGCGATGACGTGGCGGTGTCTTGCGGTTCGGCCAGGAGGCTCGTGAACATGGCAATCTTTCGCGCAGCGGCATGCGCTTCGGCGTTGTTTTCGGAAAGGAGCGCGGCATGCTCGACGGCAACATGGCGGTGGGCGACGTCGGCGATGCGCTGGTGGCACGCGTCGGGCCGGCGCGCCATGCGGATGAGCGGCCCTTGCCCAGCGTGCGGCCGATGGATTTCGTCGGCAAGCCGATGAAGGGCTATGTGTATGTCGATCCGCCGGGCGTCGAAGTGGATGCCGCATTGGAAAACCGGATCGGGGTCTGTGCGGATTTCGTTACAAGCTTGCCGCCGCAGCAATTTTGATCGGGAGGGTATGCCATGCTCAAGCTGGTGATCATCGTCGTTTTGCTGCTGCCCGCTGCGCTGCTGTTCTACGTCGCCACGCGTCCGGCGAACTTCCGCATCCAGCGTTCGATACGCATCGCCGCACCGCGCGAGAAACTGTTCGCCTACGTCAGCGACCTGCACAACTTCGATGCGTGGTCGCCCTGGGCGCCGCTCGACCCGGCGATGCGCAAGACGCATTCGGGTACGGCCAGCGGCGTCGGCGCGAGCTACGAGTGGCAGGGCAACAACAAGGTCGGCCACGGGCGCATGGAGATTGTCGAGTCCGTGGCGCTGGAACGTGTGCTGATCAAGCTGGATTTTTTCAAGCCCTTCGAGGCCCACAACATGGCCGAGTACCTGCTGGCCGGGAGCGGCGGCGAAACGGAGTTCACCTGGGCCATGTACGGCCCGAACAACGTCGTTTCGAAAGTGATGAGCCTGTTCTTCAACATGGACAGGATAGTCGGCACGCAGTTCGAGCAGGGCCTGCTTGCGCTGAAGGCCTTGGCGGAAAGGAGCGAGGCATGATCGAGGGCGGCTGTTTGTGCGGCGGGATCCGCTACGAGTACGACGGCGAAATCGGGGAGATTTCGATCTGCCATTGTTCGCAGTGCCGCAAGGCGCAGGGGTCGGCGTTTGCCGCGGTGAGCCCGGTGGC
>CAIZKA010000213.1 GCA_903933395.1 uncultured beta proteobacterium
CGGTAGCACCCTCGAACATGGGATGAACGGCGACGGTCACCGGCAACGGGCGGCCATCGGCGCACCAGAAGGTTTCGGCGTCGTCGCGCAGCGGTTGCCCCTGCTGCGCCGCCGCGACGAGGCCGCAGGGTGTTAGCGGCACTGCGGCGTCTGGCGGGCAGTGAATAGCCGAGTGCACATCGCGGCCGAGAAGTTGTTCGGGCACGCAGCCGAGCATCGCGCAAGCCGCCGGGTTGGCCAGGGCGATGCGTCCCGTGGCGTCGAGTTGCAGAATGCCTTCGGCGCTGGAGTCGATGATCAGACGGGTGTGCGCCATGGCGGCGGCCAGGCTTACCTCGGTGCGGCGTCGCATGATGATCGACCACAGGTCGTGGCTGATCAATTCCAGTTCTCTGGTGTCCGATTCCTGGTACTCCGTCGCCTTGTTGCCGACGCCCATCAGCAGCCGGATCATCCCGCCTTCAATGACCGGTACGCCAATATGGCGAACAAGGTGGGTGTGTCCCTCCGGATAGCCCTTGCGCTCGGACAAGCGTTGATAGTCATTGTGAATGACCGGGCTCCGCAAGCGCACCGTATCGGCCCATACGCCCGCCGCCGAGACCGGGTAGTGGTTGTCGTGGGCGGCCGAACAGTGCTTGAGCGTACCCTGCGACCAGGTGCCGAGCGTGAGGGTTTCCTGGTCGTCATTGACGAAGTGGATGTAGCCGATTTCGCTTTCCGTAAGACGCACCGCCTCCTCGATGCCGAGTTGCAGAATCTCGTGCTCGTCAAGCTCGTGCGCCTTCCGGCTCATCGCCAACACCGCCGAAAGCCGCTGATCGGTGGCGCTCAGACGGCGATTGGTGGCATCCAGCGCAGCGGTGCGTTCGGCCACCAGCTCCTCGAGGTGGGCTCTGTGGTGATCCAGTTCCTTGCCCAGACGTACCGTTTCGGTGATGTCCTGGATGATCGAAAAAAGCAGAATGCGACCCTCCGACTCGATAGGGGAGGAGCACACCTCGACGGTTCGTACTTCTCCGCTGGCCAGGCGGTGAGGAAAGACGAAGAAATTTTGCTGACGCGCCTTCGCCATCGCCCGCTTCTTAACGACTTCATCCATCGGCAGCAAGTTGATCTGATCGACCTGCAGTGTCTTGAGATGCTCGATGGAATAGCCATAGAAGCGCGCCGCGGCTCCGTTGGCATCTGCGATGACACCAGAATCCGGATCGACCAGAAGCATCACGAGCGCATTCTGCTCAAACATCTTGTGGAAGCGGGCTTCACTTTTCCGCAGCGCTTCCGACGCCACCTGGCGCTCGGTAATGTCGCTGTCAACCCCGCGGTAGCCGAGCAGCGCGCCGTCGGCACCGCGGATGGGCACGCCGTTGGTCTGCACCTGACGCAGGCTGCCATCCTTGTGGCAAAGCGTGTTGTCGAGCTCGCGGAAGGGTTCGCGGCGGGCGACGATGGCGGCAAACTCGGCGCCTACTCGTTCGATCTCCCCGGGCGGCATGAAGTCGAACGGGGTCTTGCCGACAATTTCTGCCGGGGTGTAACCCAGCAGGTTCAGCACGTTGTCCGAGACAAAGGTATAAACGCCCTCCGCATTGACTTCCCAGACCCAGTCGGTGGTAGCTCGCGCGATGTCCTGGAAGCGCTGTTCGCTGGAGCGCAGAATCTCTTCGCTCTGCTTGCGCTCGGCGATGTCCAGCACGGTGCACAGCACACCCGTGACTC
>CAIZKA010000214.1 GCA_903933395.1 uncultured beta proteobacterium
ACAGGTCGTAGAGGTACTGGCTGGTGCCCTTTTCCGCGCCGAGCTTCTTGCCGATGGCCTTGGTCAGGACGCGCACGGCCGGGGCGATCTGGAATTCGTTGTAGTAGTCGCGCAGGAAGTTGATGACTTCCCAGTGCTGGTCGGTCATCTCGACGCTTTCGGTGGTGGCGAGGTAGCTGCCGACATCCTCGTTCCATTCGGCGAGGTTGACCAGGTAGCCTTCTTCGTCGGTTTCGTAGGTTTTGCCGCTTACTTCGATGGTAGCCATGTGTGTCTCCTTGATTGAATTGGGTGCAAAAAAATGCGTGGGGCGCGAAAGGCTTACAGCCAGGACTGGCAGTTCTTGTGTTCAGTGACCAGATCGACGAAACCGCCGTAATCGACAGTGGTGACGCCTTCCATGACGCGGTCGCCCATGCCGCGGGCGTCGAGATCGGGGCCCAGCGCATAGACCTTGAAGCGCGACAGTGCATCGCGCAGCTTGGCTTCAGCCTCGTTGCCGCGGGTGGCGGCATACACGGCGTCCTCGATCAGCAGGATGGCGCCGCCATTTGCCACGCGCAGGCAGGACTCCAGCGTGTTGCGTTCGAGGGATGATTTATTGACGATGTGCAGCATAGTGTTCTCCCTCAGAAACTCAGGACGACGTCCATCTCGTCCATGAGCTTGCCCAGTTCGGCGCGCGGCATGACGGTGACGTCGACCAGCAGGTCGTCTTCGGTCAGGCCGCGGGCGGCCAGGGCTTCCTCTTCGACATACAACTTCTCGATGTCATAGCCATCGAGGGCGCGGTAGGTCGGCGAGAAATTCTTGTTCTCGATGCCCTTGGTCTGCTGGCCCTTCTTCAACTGGAACACGCCGTCGTCCATGAAGACGAGACTGACGTCCTGGTCGAAAGCCGCCGTGATCAGCACCACTTCCAGCGATTCGAGCGCGTAGATGGTGCCGTAGGGCGCCTTGCGATTAACGAACATGAACTTCTTGATGGTTCCTTCGCTCATGTCAGTCTCCAAAGGTCACAAGGCGGTCGGCTTCGATGCCGGCTTCCACCAGCTGGCCGAGGCCGGAGATGCGAAAACCGGGCGCCAGGTTTTCGTCGCGGATGCCGCGACGCAGGGCCGCGGCGACGCAAACCACGAGGTCGAGCTTGTGGTCGGCGGCGAGCTTGGACCAGCGCGTGACGATGTTGCGGTCGTCCTGCGGCGGCTCGGTCAGCGAGGAGGCGTTGTTCACGCCGTCGTTGTAGAAGAACACGCGACGGATCTCGTGGCCCTTTTCCAGCGCGGCCTTGCAGAACAGGTAAGCGGTATCGCTGGCCTGGTGCTGGTAGGGCCCTTCGTTGATGGTGACTGCAATTTTCATGAGTTGACGTTCCCCAGTTTCGTCACACCGGCGAAGGCCGGTGTCCAGATCGGATGCCCACTGGATTCCGGCTTGCGCCGGAATGACGAGAGTGATGTGTTGTGACGTTTCACGTTAAAACCGGATATGGGTCGAAGCGTTCAGATTGGCACGCGAACCACGCCAGTCGTCGATCAGGTACTTGGTGAAGGGCAGGCCGGTCTTTTCGAAGAAGCGCGGCCAGCCGATGCGGTCGATCCAGTCCGACAGGCGTTCCCAGGAACGGGCGTCGGCCTTGTAGGTGCGCAGGATGTTGCCGACCACGGCATTGACTTCGGGCCAGCGCGGGGCGTTGTTGGGCAGGCCGGAGGCGACCATCTTCATGAAGGTGGGCTTGCCGCGGGCGTTGGAGTTCTTGCCGCCGACCCAGATCGCCAGTTTGGAATGCTCCGGATCGTTGATCTGCATCGGCGGGCAGGGGGGATAGCAGGCACCGCAGCAGATGCACTTCTTCTCATCGACTTCGAGCGAGGGCTTGCCGTTGACCAGTGCCGGACGGATCGCCGCGACCGGACAGCGGGCTACCACGGTGGGACGCTCGCAGACGTTGGCGACGAGGTCGTGGTTGATCTTGGGCGGCTTGGTGTGCTGGATGATGATGGCGATGTCGGCCTGGCCGCCGCAATTGATTTCGCAGCAGGAGGTGGACAGGTGCACGCGGTTGGGCATCTCTTCGGTCTTGAACTCGTTGTAGAGCTCGTCCATCATCGACTTGACCACGCCGGAGGCGTCGGTGCCGGGGATGTCGCAGTGCAGCCAGCCTTGCGTATGGGACACCATCGACACCGAGGGTCCGGTGCCGCCGACGGGGAAGCCGGATTTCTCGAGCTCGACGATCATCGGATCGACCTTCTTCGGGTCGGCGACCATGAACTCGATGTTGGAGCGGATGGTGAAGCGGACGAAGCCTTCGGCGAACTTGTCGGCGATGTCGCACAGCTTGCGGATGGTGTAGACGTCCATCTGGCGCTGGGTGCCGGCGCG
>CAIZKA010000215.1 GCA_903933395.1 uncultured beta proteobacterium
GCCGGCATTCCGCTGGGCCTGCCCGCCGACATGCCCAAGGCCTGGTTCATCGCCCTGGCGGCGCTGTCCAAGTCTGCGACACCGGCCCGGGTTCGCGAAAACGCGCACGCCGACCACCTTTTGCGTGCGCCTTCGGTCAAGCGGCCCAAGCGATGAGCGCCCGGCGCGTCGTCGGTCCCTTCAACCGCGTCGAGGGTGATCTCGAAATCACGCTTGACATCGCCGACGGCCGAATCGCCGCGGCCTACGTCAATTCGCCGCTCTACCGGGGCTTCGAGCAGATCCTCCAGGGAAAGTTGCCGGTCGACGCGCTGGTGCTGGTGCCGCGCATCTGCGGCATCTGTTCGGTCGCGCAATCGGCGGCGTCCGCGCTGGCGCTGGCCGATGCGGCCGGCATCGAGCCGCCCCCCAACGGCCGGTTGGCAGCCAATCTGACGCTGGCGACGGAAAACCTGGCCGACCACCTGACGCATTTTTATCTGTTCTTCATGCCGGATTTTGCCCGCGCCGACTATGCCGGCCGTGACTGGCACGCGGCCTGTGTCGAACGTTACAAGGCCACTGTGGGCAGTGCGCCGAACCAGGTCCTGCCGGCCCGCGCCCGCTTCATGCAGATGATGGGGCTCCTTGCCGGCAAATGGCCGCATACGCTGTCCGTGCAGCCCGGCGGCTCGACCCGCCCGCTGCAGGCGTCCGAGATATTCCGGCTGCATCGAACCCTGCGCGAGTTTCGCGGCTTTCTCGAAACCGTGACCTTCGGTGCCGGACTCGAGGCCGTGGCGGCGCTTGACAGTCGCGCACGGCTCGATGCGTGGCGGGGGCAGGCCGGCGGCGGGGATCTGCGGGCCTTCCTCGCCATCGCCGAAGATCTCGACCTGTGGCAAATCGGGCGCGGTACGGATCGTTTCATGAGCTACGGCTGCTATGCGGAAGGCGACGGACGGCTGTTTCCGGCCGGCCTATGGCATGGCGAGGCCGCCGCACTGGACCCCGCAAGCATAGGCGAAGACATCACGCATTCCTGGTATGCCGCCGCCGGTCTGCCGCAGCATCCGGCGCAAGGCAGCACGCTGCCCGTGGCGGAAAAGGAGGGTGCCTATTCCTGGTGCAAGGCACCGCGCCTGGCGGGACAGGTGGCGGAAACCGGTGCACTGGCCCGGCAGGTTGTGGCCGGACATCCCCTGGCCCGCGACCTGATCGCCGGTTACGGCGGCAGCGTCGCCGCCCGCGTCGTGGCGCGGCTGCTGGAACTGGCGCTGGTGGTACCGGCAATGGAGCGCTGGCTGGGCGAACTTGTTCCGGGCGAGCCCTGGTGCATCACAGCTGAACTTGCCGACGAAACCACGGGCGTCGGCCTCATCGAGGCCGCGCGCGGTTCATTGGGCCACTGGCTCACCGTGCGCCGCGGACGCATTCACAATTACCAGATCATCGCGCCGACCACCTGGAACTTCTCGCCGCGCGATTCGGCGGGAACGCCGGGTGCGCTGGAACAGGCGCTGGCCGGCCTGCCGGCAAGCCCCACGGGGCCGCTGCCGGCGGCCATCCATCACGTCGTGCGCAGTTTCGATCCCTGCATGGTGTGTACGGTGCATTGACCGGAAAGCCTTGGTACGACAGGGGTAACACTAAACCAGCTCGACCGTTCTCGCCGACTACCCTTCCACGCGGTTGCGGCCTCCTTGTTTCGCCCGATAGAGACCGGCGTCGGCTTCGGCGATCAGGGCTTCGATGTCGGCGGCGTCTCCTGCTTTGCCATGCGTGACGGACAGGCCGATACTCACCGTATAGCGGGGCAGCGCCTTGTTGCGAGGGTTCTCGATCTCGCGCCGGATACGCTCGGCGACGTTTCTCGCCTCGGTGATGCCGGTGTCCGGCAGGAGGATGGTGAATTCCTCGCCGCCAAAGCGCGCCAGGATGTCCGGCACGCGCAGCATTTGCTGTGCTCGGGTAGCGAAGTCCTTGATAACGAGGTCGCCCACGTGATGGCCGTGGGTATCGTTGACCTTCTTGAAGAAGTCGATATCCGAGGTCAGCACGGACAGGGGCCGGTGGGAGCGGGTGCAGCGCGCCCATTCCACGGCCGCCTGTGAGAAAAAGGCGCGCCGGTTCAGTGCACCGGTCATGGGATCCCGGGTTGCCATGAATTCGAGTTCGGTGCGCAGGCGTTCGTTGGTAATGAGAAGGAAGCCGATGGACAGTCCCAGTACCCCCAGTGAAAACATCGCCAGGAAGGCCTGCTGGATCAGGTCGCGGTCGAAGATGTCCTCGTTCTCGGTGATCCCGCCGGTAAGCGTAGTGATGCGCCAAACGGCTACCCCGGCGCCGAGGACGAAGAACAGGAAGAGGAAGCGGCTTCCGAGTCCGCTGGGTTTGGCCTGCCACGCCAGCACGGCGCCGGCGGAAAACAGGACGATGTGGGCCAGCGCCATCAGGAAGATCCGGCCCTGGTAGTGGTGGGTAACGTAGGTGAGAAAGGTGATCAGGACCACCACCACGGCAATCCCGTCCAGTGCAGGACGCCACTTCGGTTGCCGTCCGGAATAGCGCTGCAGGCCCACGATCAGGAGAAACTGTCCAAGGAGGAGCGCGGCGCTGGGGATCACGATGGACAGGAAATCGGAGAGCAGGCCGCGCATCGAGGACAGGCCCGAGGCGACGCCGATCAGAACCACGGCGGCGGCCCAGGCACCCAATCCCTTGATATCGTCGGGGAAGCTGCGTTGCTGCACCCACAGCACCAGTGCGCAGAAGAACCCCAGCAGGTTTGCAACGAGCAGGAAGGTGCGCGGATTGATGAGTTCCGTCATCATCGATACGGAGCTCATGGGGCAGGGAGCGGCAGGGAGCGGGCGGGCATGGCTGCCATTTTAGTGATCGCCCGCGGCCGTGCCGGAGAGTTCTCCTGAAAATTATGGCAGTGCCGCGAGCGCGATGTGCTTCCTGGCGAGTTTCAAACTCGGTTGCGGCCAAAATCAGCCGGTCAAGGTTTCAATAAGCGAGGTAGCCTTCGTCCTCGCTGAATGTCCGGATTAAGGCGAACAAATTGACGCCCGCATTGCCCCGACTCGGCCAGGAACCGACACACAGAACGCCACTTACTGGGTGGCTGGGAAGATTCTTACTGTGGCGACGGGACGAGGTGGCGCGAACGAGCAGGTTGGAGCCAGGAGCCCTGGTATAGCAGCTACTCCTTAACCTGGTGAACGCAGGGAATGCATAGCAGCATCGAGTTATTAATACAGAGCCTTGCCTCAAACTGCAGAAAAACCTGAAAAGGCCGGATTGGCAGTTTTGACGACGCTGGCATATTGGGCCAGTTGATCCTCGCGCGAACCAGCAATCCTGATGCCTGAAAGAGTCAATGTCAGGCTTGTGCCAATCAGGTGGCGGTCAGGTTTCGATTCATGGCGTTCTCCGCGTTGCCGTCACAGCCAGCGCACCGAGCCCCGGTAGGCATGCCAACTGGCATGCCCCAGCAGCGGCCCGACCACGACAAGTCCCAGCGCCAGCGGCAGCAGCAGTGACAGGACGATCATGACGACAATCAGAGCGCCCCACAACAGCATCACGCCGGTGTTCAGGCTGACCACCTTAGCGCTGAGGATGGCGGCGGTAATGGCATCGGTATCGCGGTCGAGAACCATCGGAATGGACACCACCGAAAGGGTGAATACCAGCATGGCAAAAATGCAGCTCACCGCGATGTAAGCCGCCACAAAATCCAGGTTATCAGCATTGACCGCGGCTTCCATCGCGCCCGCCGAGGTCGGCAGGCCGGTATCGAAAAACAGGGCCAGCATCACCAGCGATACCCGGCCCCACATCAGTTCCAGCATCACCAGCACTCCAACCAGCAGCCCCAGGCTGCGCAGGTGGTGTTTCCAGCAGGTCAGTGAAGCGATGAAATCCGTTGCCTGGCCCTGTTCACGGCGGCGGCTCAAGTCATAAAGCCCCATCGCCACAAACGGCCCCGCCAGCAGGCAGCCCGAAACCAGGGTCATGACGTATTCGGGTTCTTTGTGAGACAGCCCATGGAGTACCAGCGCCATGCACCAAAACGGCAAGCCGTAAAACAGACTGGTGCCGGGGTGGGCCACCAGGTCGCGCCAGCCCAGTTGGAGCCAGTGAAACGGGGCCGTCCATGACAGCAAAATGATCTCCTTGCGGGCCGCCTCCGGGGCCAGCGCCACAGGGGGCTGTACGGCTGCTTCAAGCAGGGTAGTGGTCAGATTGTTGGGCATGCTGCATTCCTCTTTGGGGTCGGTGTGAGGCGTACTATGCGCGGGGGCAACTGAACAGAACGTGAGCGCACCAACTATGTCCCCGTATGCTTAAGCGACGCTTAACCGACACCGCGCACAATGGCGATAGCATTACGTTTGAGTATCCGGAATCAAGAAGTCAACCGGACGTTCCGCCGAAGGCCTTCGATTCCGATGAGGGGGGAACAGCCGAGGTCAACAGGTTTTGCCATTCCGCAGGCCTATCGAATTGTCGTATAGCCCTGGACGGATCCGGTCGGTCGGCGTTTCGCCTGCAAAACTGAATGCAATGGACAAGTCATCCCCGTTTTCTTAATTCGGCGACCTTGCCGCGCCATTCCTTGAGCTGCTCATCTTCCAATTTAAGCTGGAGTGCTGCGTCAGCGAGCGGGTCAGTTATTTTCTGTTTTATATTGCCCGTAAACTTTTTCCGCATTTTCGACGATACGCGTTCCCCATCGTCCTTGCTTAGGAACGTTGTCTTTTCAATCCATGCTGGAGTGGGAGCCAAAGTCTTCATCATAATTATCTCCTTAAAGTAATCTGGGACACTTGCCGCGACACCGATAGTCCGATTCTCCATCTCAGGTCAATGCCGAGGGTACTTCCATGAGGCACCGTGCACTCATTCCATTGCACCATTGAGTCCCAGACGGGAAAACTGAAGAGGTATGTTTGATGCAGCAGGGCACCGTGCTTTTCCTGTCGGAGTGACTGCTGTGCCATGGAGGTACTCATGCCAATGCATGTCCCACTGCTGAATATGTTCCTCAGTCCACGCCCCTATTAGCTTGCCAACGCCATGCACATCGGTAGCGCATCGGGTCCATTCGTAAAGAAGTAGCGTAACCATCTCGATGAATTTGTTGTGTTCGATCCGATGCTCTGCCAAGAAGGGATAGCGGATCACCACGAGCACTTCCTCCTCGCATTGAAAGTGCTCGAGGGAGATCTCAAACAGGTCATTTATCGCCCAGTGGAACTTCTCCATGATGTCCGTCGCAATGCCATTGCCGCGAACCAGATCTTCCGTAAGCCCGCTGATTTTCACGGCAAGGCTCTGAATCTGCCGATGTTGTTCGTCCAGTATTTTCAAGCCGACGCTGGGTACCTGCTCTAGCAACGGCTTCGAATTGATGGGCATTCCGATCCCCTTCCAATAAGTTATCGCCGCACCGCATCTATGTCAGGTACATTAACGGTGCTGTCCGTGACAAACAAGGCCGGACAGTTGGCTATTTCGTCGAGGTAATCGTCCATGCAAACAGGCCTTCTTGTCCCCTCCGCTGAGATCGAAAGGGAAACCGGTTTCGGAAATGATCAATTGCGCAAGTGGCGGCAGCGCTATGGATTCCCTTTGCTGAGCACCTCGCCTGACAGCGCAGTCGGATACTCGTTCGAGACCGTCGGTCAACTCCTCGCGATCAAACGCTTTTTGGAAGGCGGATATCGACCCAGCCAGGTCGTCGGCAAGTCCCCCATGGAACTCGCTCGTTTGCGGCGGGGCCACGCCGACGACGTCCCGGATCCTTGCTTGAGTAAATCGACTCTGAAGCTCATCGAACTGGTCAAGCAATCAAACATTCCGGGACTCAGGGAGCTATTGGCCAGGGCTCGCGCCCGAGGAACGCTCACCGAGTTCGTTCTGAACACGATTGGTCCTCTGGTCAAAGGGCTTAACGCGGACTGGCCACGAACGGAAATCGACATCTATCGTGAGCACCTTTGCACCAGCGTCATCGAGCGCTGTTTGCATGCCGCGATTCTGTCAAGCAAGCCAAAGCTCGGTTATCCAACAATCCTGTTCGCCGCTGTGGCGGGAGAGCGCCACATGCTTGGGCTGTTGATGGCCGAGGCGGTGATGGCGGACCAGGGAGCGAACACCCTCAGCTTGGGGTCTCACGCTCCCTTCGATGATGTGAAATTGGGAGTCGCCGCGTGCGATGCAGATGTGCTCGCCCTGTCCTTCAGCTTTGCCTTTGCGGCGCGACGCGTCAGGCCGGCCTTGCTCCATTTGCGGCGAATCCTGCCGCCCCGCGTGGAGATCTGGGCGGGCGGGGCCGCTTCGGCTGTCGTAAGGCGCCCGCCAAAAGGAGTGCGCATATTCTCTGAAATCCAGGAATCAGTTGGCGCCCTGCGTGAGCTTTCCGGGCATAAACGCGGATGACGGTCACATCGCGTTGGGGCATTGACTACCCCGGCTATTTTCTGCTGGCGGCTTAATCTCAGTGCTGCCATTGGGGCAGCAGGTTGACTCTGATTGCAGTTACCCTCCGGAACGGCCGCTCCCGGGTTTCCCCACCGGCCCTTATGGGCACCGACCGGAAATTGAGCCCTTCAATTTCTGCGCCGCAAAGCAGCCGTTGAAATCCATGTTTCGGGAAGTTGCCGATGGCCAGCGGAGGCTGTCGGCCTGACGCTGTTGTATTGACTCTGCGCGCCATGTCGAGCCGCGCTCCCGTGATTCCCCGGATTGTCGGACATGCTTTGGCGTCAAGGGCCATAGCGCGCCGGGCCTTTAACCCCGTTTTCCAAAGACCTTCGTTTACGGGCTTGCGGACATCGCAAACCCATTCAAACCAAGGAGAACATCATGAAAAAACCCACCCTTGCATCCGGCATTCTCGGCGCGGCGAGTTTCCTGGCCTTGCTCGGCTGCACCCAGCCCACATTGGCCGCACGGCTGGTCGATGTGGCTATCGTCAATCGCAGCACCGGCGAACGGCTGACGCCCTGGCGCCATGAGGGCAAGCTTTATGTCGCCGGCACGCCGGGCGAGCGCTATGCCATCGAACTCAAGAGCCGGCAGGGCGAGCGCGTGCTGACCGTGCTTTCGATCGATGGCGTCAATGTGCTGACCGGCCAGACCGCCGCCACGCTGCAATCGGGCTACGTGATTGACGGCTGGCAAAGCTACGCGATCAACGGCTGGCGCAAGAGCATGGACGACGTCGCCCAGTTCGTGTTTACGGCGCTGCCCGACAGTTACGCCGCACGCACCGGCCGGCCGGGCAATGTCGGCGTGATCGGCGTTGCCGTGTATCGCGAAAAGGCATCGCCGTCGCAGCCGATAGCGCTGGCGCCGCAGCCGGCGTCACCCTGGCGCGGCGAATCGCGCGCCCAGGCCGGCGACGAAGCGGCCGCCGCTCCGATGGCCAAGAAGGCGGAAAACGAGGGGAGCCGGGATCGGGCCGCCGCCGGTGCAGTGGGTGAGCAACTCGCTGAGCGCCGCGCCGACCGCCAGGAATTCCTTGCCGACGCGGAATCGAAAGCCATGAAGCTCGGCACGGGCCACGGCCAGCGCGAGCATTCGCCGACGCGCTACACCGAGTTCGCGCGCCAGAGCGATACGCCCGACGAAATTGTCACCATCTATTACGATTCGCGCGCCAATCTGATAGCCCGTGGCATCATCCGCGCGCCGCGCCTTGCCGAGCCGTCGCCGTTTCCCGGCAGCAGCGGTTTCGTGCCCGATCCGCGAGGCTAGTACAAAGACACATAATGTTCGAACCGTCATACCGGCGAAGGCCGGTATCCAGAGAGCGGAGCACTATGCTACGTAATACTGGATTCCGGCTTTCGCCGGAATGACGACCCGTAAAATGTTGTTTCACAATTATCGTGTCTCAACACTGGTGATGTTCTGCTTTGCGGTTTCATGCGTGCAGAATGACGGCTCGGTCGATTTTCCTGGGGGAGGTTTTCACGTCATGAACCGGTTCGGAACGCCCGTCGCCAAGTGGTTTGGCGTGCCCTTGCTGGCCGCGCTGGTGGTGTGCGGCTGTGCCACCAATCCGGTGACGAAGGAGAGAGAGATCAGCTTCGTCTCGGAGAAGCAGGAAATCAAGATCGGCAGGCAGCAGTACCTGCAAAGCCAGCAATCGGCGGGCGGCAAGTTCATCCTCGATCCGGCGCTTAACGCCTACGTCAACGAGGTCGGGCAGAAACTGGTCAAGGTCAGCGACCGGCCGAACCTGCCTTTCGAATTCGTCATCATCAACGATTCGGTGCCGAATGCCTGGGCCCTGCCGGGCGGCAAGCTGGCGATCAATCGCGGGCTGCTCACGGAGCTGAAGAGCGAGGCGGAACTGGCGGCGGTGCTGTCGCATGAAATCGTCCATGCCGCCGCCCGCCACGGCGCCAAGTCGATCGAGCAGGGGACGCTGCTGGCGGCCGGCGCGATGATCGTCAGCGTGCTGGCCTCGGACCAGAAGCATTCCGACATCATCGACTATGCCACCCAGGGCGGTGCGGCGCTGATTAGCCTGCGCTTCAGCCGCGAACACGAGTTGGAGGCCGACCACTACGGCATCGATTACATGGTGCGCGCCGGCTACGACCCGAAGGCCGCGGTGGAATTGCAGGAGACCTTCGTCCGCCTGGCGGGCAACAAGTCGGAGAACTGGCTGTCCGGCATGTTCGCCACGCATCCGCCTACGCAGGAGCGCGTCGAGGCCAACCGCAAGCATGCGGCGGGTTTCCCGGCGAATCTCTATCGCGGCGAGGACACCTACCGGCAGAAGCTGGCCTTCCTGATTCAGAGCAAGCCGGCCTATGCCGCCCACGACGAAGGCCGCAAACAGCTGGAGAAACATCCGGCGCGGGCGCTGCCCAAGGCCGACCAGGCGATCGCACAGGAGCCGCGCGAGGCGATGTTCTACGCCCTGCGCGGCGACGCGCTGAAGAAGCTGAACCGCATGGCGGAAGCGGAGCAGGAATATGGCGAAGCGATCAAGCGCAACGGGGAGTATTACGCCTTCTACCTCGATCGCGGCCTGGTGCGGCAGCGCCTGGGGAACAACGCCGGGGCGCAGGCCGACCTCGACCGCAGCAACGTCCTGCTGCCGACCGCCGCGGCGCATTACGTGCTGGGCAACCTGGCGCAGGGCGCCGGCAAGCAGGACAAGGCCATGGAGCACTACAAGCTGGCCGCGGGTTCGGATTCGGACATCGGCAAGCGGGCCGCCGCGGATCTGGTTCGCCTTGATCTGCCGCGCAATCCTGGCAACTATGTGCAGGTCGAGCCGGTCGCCGACGGCAAGGGCAATCTCGGTCTGCGCGTGACCAACAACAGCCCCGTGGCCCTGCGCAACGTGCGCGTGGCGGCGGAGGTGCCGAAAAGCGCTTCGGCCGGCCGTTTCGCGAAGGATTATGTCGTGTCCGGTACCCTGAAAGCGGGGCACTCGACGACGGTGGCGATGGGCGTCAAGCTGTCCGACTTCAATGTCGAACTCAAGAAGGTCCGGGGGCAGGTGCGCAGCGCGGAAGTGGCGGAGTAAGGCAGGGGCTTTGGATTAAGTCCGTCACCCCGGCGAAAGCCGGGGTCCAGTGCCTTGAGTCTTCTGGATTCCGGCGTTCGCCGGAATGACGATACGTGACTTGGTCAGCGCTTCCCTAAACCAGCCCGTTCATCAACTGCACCATCACCGTATCGCCGGCGCCGACTTTCTCGCGCTCGTGCTCGAGCACGATGAAGCAGTCGGCATCGGCCATCGAGCGCAGCACGCCCGAGCCCTGCGCGCCGGTGGGGCGCACGCACCATTCGCCGTTTTCACGGAACAGGATGCCGCGCTGGAACTCGGTGCGGCCGCGACCTTTCTTCATCGCTTCGCTGCAGCGCGCGGGGAACAGCGGCACCGGCGGTACCGGATCGAGCCCGGCCAGTTTGAGGATGGCCGGCTGCACGAACTGGTAGAAGGTCACCATCACCGCCACCGGGTTGCCCGGCAGGCCGAACAGCCAGGCGCCGGGGCCATTGGTTCCATGGGCGCCATCGGGTTGAATGCGGCCGAAGGCCATGGGGCGGCCCGGCTTCATGGCGATTTTCCAGAAGGCGACTTCGCCGAGCTGGGCCATCAGCTGCTTGATGAAATCGGCTTCGCCGACCGAGACGCCGCCGCTGGTGATGATGGCGTCGGCACAACTGGCGGCTTCGCGGAAGGCGGCTTCCAGC
>CAIZKA010000216.1 GCA_903933395.1 uncultured beta proteobacterium
CCGGTCGCGCGCAGCGCCGCCGTCAACCCGATAGCAACGATGGCAAGTGCGATCAATACTTCCAGAAGGGTAAATCCGCGCCGGTACCGCATCACGGTTTCACCGCCGCCAGGGCCGTGACCTCGAAACGGTCTTCCCTGCCGTGAATACGGGTTCGTTCCTGGCCGAAGGCAAGTTCGATCATGACCCGTTGAGCGCCTTGCAGACCAAGGTTCATGCGTTCGCCGAAAACCAGCGGCCGGCCATCCACCTCGATGCGGATGATGTTGAGACCGCCGGGAAGCTGTCGCGGGCGGAACAGGTCATCGCCGCGCACCACGGTCCAGTCTGGTCCGTTCCTGCTCATGCTGCGGCGCTCGAATTCATAGCGATCCTCTGCCGCCACCCAGGCCAGCGGCATGCCCGCCAGTGCGGACTCTTCCCGCGCCTGTTCAAGCAGCATCGCCAGGCGTGTCGCCTCGTTCGCCAGTTGCCGGGAATCGTCCGGACGCAGAGCCAGGGAGGCTCCCGCTACCGCCAACGCCACGATGACGAGGGCGACCAGCATCTCCATCAGGGTGAAACCTTTGCAGCACGCGAAAACAGGACGGCGTGTCACAGCATCCAGTTGCCGATGTCGGCATCATTGCCCTCGCCGCCGGGTTGGCCGTCGGCACCCAGGCTGAACACATCGACTTCACCATTGCGGCCCGGGCTTAAATAGACGTAGGGATGACCCCAGGGGTCGTTAGGCAACCTGTCCAGATACCCGCCCGCTTTCCAGTTTTGCGGAATGGGACTCAAACTCGGCTTGACGACCAATGCCTGCAGCGTCTGCTCCGTGCTGGGGTAGCGCATGTTGTCGAGCCGATAAAGCTTCAAGGCCTGTACAAGTGTAGCGATGTCCTGCTTCGCGGCAACCTTGCGCGCTTCGTCCGGACGATCCATCAGTTTTGGCGCAATCAGCGCTGCCAGTACGCCGAGAATAACCAGAACCACCATCAATTCGATCAGGGTGAAACCTCGCGGCAGGGATTTCGCGGTAATCATGCTTTTACCTCAAGAGCTTGTGAAGAAATCGTAGCGAGCGGGCCGCAGCGGGGTGCGGCGGGAGCGCAGCTACCGGAGCATATGTTGTTATATGCGAGGATAGCGAGCACCGCCCAAACCCCGATCCGGCATGCGCAGTAGATTTATTCATAAGTTCTCAACGCAACAAACGATTCATTTCAATGATCGGTTCAAGGGTGGCAATTACGATGATCAGCACCACCACCCCCATGGACAAAATCATGAGTGGCTCCAGCAAGGCCGTAAGCGTGGCAAGACGCGCCTCGACGATCTGCTCCTGCTGCCGGGCCGCCTGCTCCAGGACCGAGGGCAACTCACCGCTGGCCTCCCCGCTGGCAACGAGGTGCAAGAGCAGGGAAGGGAACGGTCCCGCTTCCTTCAAGGCACGGCTGATGGCAACCCCCTCACGAACGCTCGCAATGGCGGCATTCACCCCTTGCCGGAACACCAGGTCGTCAAGGGAAGCACCCGCATATCCCAGTGCCTTGACAACCGGCACGCCACTACCCACCAGCACCGCCAGCGTGTTGGCAAAGCGCGCCGTAGCCATGCCGCTACGCAGCCGCCCGACAAGAGGCAAGCCGAGCAGAAACCTGTGCCAGCGGTGACGCACCGGCTCCAGCCGCAGCATGTGCCGGGCAACCAGGGCAGCCGCAACGACAATGATCAACCCTGCCCACCAGGTGGCCCGCAACAGGTCGGAAAGCATAATCACGACTTGCGTAAGCCACGGTAGGCTCTGCCGCGAGTGCTCGAATACGGTCACTATCTGAGGAACAACGTAAGTCAGCAGAACACCGACCACGAGAAAGGCCACCGCGGTAACGATAACCGGGTAAACCAGAGCCATGCCGACCTTGTGCCTGAGGGCTTGAGCGCGTTCAAGATATTCTGCAAGGCGCACCATCACCACCGGCAGGGCACCCGCCTCTTCACCGGCCCTGACGATCGCGCAGAAATAGCGAGGAAACGCCCGCGGCTGCCTTTCCATGGCGGCGGCAAGATTGTGGCCGGCCACCACATCCTCGCGAACACTATTCAATACATCGCGCATCTGCTCCTGCTCAGGCTGCTCCGCCAGAACGGCGACAGCCTTCTCGATGGTCAGCCCGGCCACCAGCATCGTGGAAAACTGGCGCGAAAACATCGCCAGTTCGCCGGCAGAAATGCGGCTGCCGCGAAAATCGAGGCTCGCTGCACGCAGCCCGCGAGGTTCAACAACTTCAGGCAGCAACCCCATCTCACGCAGCCGTGCGCGCACGGCCGGCGGGTCATCCGCCTCTATTTTTCCGGTCTGGCGGCGGCCATCGGCATCCACCGCCACATAACTCCAGCCGCTCATGCCGACTCCCGCGTGGCACGCAGGATTTCTTCAATGGAAGTCGTACCGTCACTCAACCAGCGCAAGGCATCCTCACGCAACGGGCGCAAGCCGTGCGTCTGCGCGTGAGCACGGATGAGATGTTCTCCGACACCGTCATGGACCAACTGACGCAGCGCGTCATCGACACGCAGCAGTTCATACAGGCCGGTGCGGCCGCGGTAACCCGTGTCGCCGCAATCCGGGCAACCGACAGCGCGATAGACGCACTCCGGTGCCGGCCCGCCGGCCACGGTCCGCCACTCCTGCGCACTGGGAACGTATGCCTGCCGGCACGCCGGGCACAACCGGCGTACCAGGCGCTGGGCAAGCACGCCGATCAGGCTGGAACCGAGCAGGAAGGGCTCGATGCCCATGTCGATGAGGCGGGTGAAGGCGCTGGCGGCATCGTTGGTGTGCAAAGTGGCCATCACCAGGTGGCCGGTAAGACTGGCCTGCACGGCAATCTGCGCCGTTTCCAGGTCACGTATCTCGCCGATCAGGACGACGTCCGGGTCCTGGCGCAAAATGGCGCGGAGCGCGCGCGCGAAATCCATGTCCAGTTTCGGATTGACCTGGGTCTGACCGACACCGTCGAGGTCGTATTCAATAGGATCCTCCACCGTCATGATGTTCAGTTCGGTGTGGTCCAGCCTCGACAGCGCAGCATAAAGCGTCGTGGTCTTGCCCGAACCGGTGGGGCCGGTCACCAGCAGAATGCCGTGCGGCTGATGGATCAGTTGATCCATCATCACCAGGGTGTCGGCCGCCATTCCCAGTCGCCCCAGATCCAGATGCCCGCCGTCCTTGTCGAGCAGGCGCAGCACCACGCGCTCGCCATGCGCGGTCGGCAATGTCGAAACGCGCACGTCGATGGGGCGGCCGCCGAGCTTCAAGGAAATCCGGCCGTCCTGGGGCATGCGTTTCTCGGCGATATCGAGATCGGCCATGACCTTGATGCGCGAGGCCATGGCCGCATGCAGGGCGCGCGGCGGCTCAAAGACGTCCGTGAGGACGCCATCCACGCGAAAGCGCACCAGCGAGCGGCTCTCGAAGGGTTCGATATGAATATCCGAAGCGCCGTCCTTGAGCGCCTGCATGAACACCATATTGATCATGCGGATGATCGGCGCGTCGTCGTTCGCTTCAAGCAGATCCTGGATGCGGGCGCTGTCCTGCATAAGGCTGGCGAGTTCGATATTGTCGCCGAAATCGTCGGCCAGAAATTCACCGCCCTCACCCTCGGCATAACGGGCCGACAGCGCCGCCTCGAACTCCGCACCCGGCACGATTTTGACGTGAAGCGGCAGGCCGGCGGCGCGCCTGAGTTCTGCCAGGCTCCAGGGCGCGGCATCGGCCCGGGCCACAACCTCGAGCCCGCCTGTGCCGTCGGCGTCGGCGACGAGACCCGCATTGCGAGCGAAAGCAAAGGGGATACGTCGGAACATGGTGCGACTGTGGCTACTTCACTACGGCAGCCGCGCCCGGACCGACATTGCCGGGACGCACCGTGAGGGGACGCATTGCAGCGTCCACCGCCGGCAACATCGGCTTGTCTTCGGTAGCCGCTGCGTTCCTCTGCACACCCATGATATGGTCGTAGCGCGGGTGGGTCACAGCGACCGCGTCCCTGCTGTCGCGCACCACCAGCGGCCGTAGAAAGACCATCAGGTTGGTTTTGCCGCGTTTCTGGGTGTTGTAGCGAAAAAATTGGCCCAGAACCGGAAGATCGCCGAGCAGCGGAACCTTGTCCTTGACGTCCTGCAACGTATCCTCGATCAGGCCGCCGAGCACCAGGATCTGGCCATCATCAACCAGTACCATCGATTCTATGGAACGCTTGTCGGTAGTGGCCAGGGTAACGTCCTCGGTTCCCTGCCGCAGTTTCGAGACTTCCTGGTAGATCTGCAGGCGTACCGTACCGCCTTCGCTGATCTGCGGCTTTACCCTCAGGGTCAGCCCCACATCCCTGCGTTCGATGGTCTGGAAGGGTGCAACCACGCTGCCCGTAGTGGTGTATTGGCCGGTGGAGAAGGGCACATTCGAGCCCACCGAGATTTTCGCCTCTTCATTGTCGAGGGTCATCAAAGTCGGTGTCGAGAGAATGTTGACATCCGCCTGGGTTTCCAGAGCCCGGGCGAGAACGCCAAGATTCAGGATCGTGCCAACCCCCGGCAGGGTAAGTGTCCCGTTGACCAGGCCGATGCTCAGCCCCTTCACCGCGTTCTGCGGACTAGCCGCCACATTGGCCAGGTTGCTGGGGCCGCCGCTATTGGCAAACCCGCCGAAGAACTTGGAACTGTTGTTGCTCTTTGGCGCACCGGAGGCATCGAACCACTGTATGCCGAACTCCGTCGCCTTTTCCGCCGAGATTTCGACGATCAAAGCCTCGACCAGCACCTGGGCGCGGCGTACGTCAAGTTTTTCCACCACCGCCTTCAAGTTGTTGAACACCGCCTCGGAAGCCGTGATGATGAGCGAATTGCTGGCGGCATCGGCCTGGATCATGCTCGGGCCCTGATCCACGGCCTGAGGCTGTCCCGCAGTCTGTGCCCCAAGCTGCCCCCCACTCTGCCCCCCGGCCAGACGTGCGCCGCCTTGAGCGGGCGCGGTCTGAGCAGCGGATTGTGCGGAGCCGCCGTCTCCCATCAAAATCCTGCGCAGGGTTTCCGCCACCTTTGTGGCCTCGGCATTTTTCAGGTACATGATGTTGACATTGCCGGCAGCGGGCGTCCGCGTATCCACCGACGCCACCATGCTGACCACGCGCGCGATCAGGTTGCGATTGCGGGAACGCAGGATCAGGCTGTTGCTGCGCACATCA
>CAIZKA010000217.1 GCA_903933395.1 uncultured beta proteobacterium
GTGGGCGATTTGCGGCGAGTCGATTTTCATCACCACCGGCAGGCCGAGTTCTTCGGCCAGCACCATGGCTTCGGAGGCGGAACGGGCCACCATGGTTTGCGCGATGGGAATCCTGAAGGCCGAAAGTATGGCCTTCGATTCCATTTCGCTGAGCACCTTGCGCCCTTCCATCAGCGCGGTTTCGATCACCAGCCGGGCCGACTCCAGGCGCGGCGGAGCCTGTTCGGACACCGAGGGCGGTGTTTGCATCAGCAACTGCCGGTTGCGGTAATAGTTGGAAACGTGCGAAAACAGGTCGACCGCCGGTTCCGGGGTGCGGAAGGTGGGTATCGCCGCGCCCTGGAACAGTTTGCGCGCTTCGCCCACCTGCTCTTCGCCCATCCAGCAGGTCACCAGGGGCTTGTCGCTTTGGCGTGCGATCTCGATCACGGTGCGCGCGGCGTGGGTCGGATCGGTCATCGCCTGCGGCGTCAGGATGGCCAGCACGCCATCGACGTTGTCGTCGTCGATGCAGGCCTGCAGCGCCGCAGCATAGCGTGCCGGATCGGCGTCGCCGAGGATGTCGATGGGATTGGACTTCGACCAGGTGGCGGGCAGCAATTCGTTGAGCCGGGTCATGGTGGCCGCGTCGAACTGGGCCAGCGGGATGCCGATGTCTTCGGCGTGGTCGGCCGCCATGACGCCGGGACCGCCGCCATTGGTGATGATCGCCAGCCGCTTGCCGCGCGGGCGGAAGTGCGAGAACAGGGCGGAGGCGGCGGCGTACATCTGGCCGACGTTGGCGAGGCGCACCACGCCGGCGCGGCGCAGCGCGGCATCGAAGACGTCGTCGGCCCCGACCAGGGCACCGGAGTGGGAACGGGCCGCCTTTTCACCGGCCGGATGCTTGCCGACCTTGATCAGCAGCACCGGCTTGCAGCGTGCCGCCGCGCGCAGCGCGCTCATGAAGCGGCGCGCGTTCTTGATGCCTTCGATGTACAGGAAAATATTTTCGGTGCGCGGGTCGGCGACCATGTAGTCGAGCACTTCGCCGAAATCGACGTCGCTTTCGGCGCCGAGCGAAACCACGTTGGAGAAGCCGATGTTGTTGGGCAGGGCCCAGTCGAGGATGGCCGTGCACAAAGCGCCCGACTGCGAGATGAGGCCGATGGTGCCGGCGTGGGCGAAGCCGTGGGCGAAGGTCAGGTTGATCTGGCTGCCCGGACGCATGATGCCCAGGCAGTTGGGGCCCAGCAGGCGCATGCCGTGGCGTCGGGCGTTTTCGAGGGCGGCGCGCTGCAGGCTTGCACCGCGCGGCCCGGCCTCGGCGAAGCCGCCGGAAATGATAATTGCATTCCTGCAGCCGGCGCGGCCGCAGGCGTCGACAATGTCCGGTACGGTGTTTGCTTGGGTGCAGATTACCGCGATGTCGAGGCGTTGCGGAATGGTGTCGACCGAGGGATAGCTCTGCTGGCCGAACACGGTTTCATGACGGGGATTGACGAAGAACAGCTTGCCTTTGTATCCCGAGTCGAGCATGTTGCGCACCAGCGTGACGCCGATCGAGTTGGGCGTCTCCGAGGCGCCGATGATGGCAATCGATCCCGGCTCGAAGAGCGTGTGAAGGTAGTGTCGTTCGTTATTCATGGCAGCGTTCCGCAGCGGCGGTGGGGGGATGTGTCGTCAAGCGGGATGGTGCAGCGCAGCATAACACCTTCTCCGGCCATGAAACCGAGGAAATCGCCTATTTCACCCCGGTTTTCCGCGCCGGGTATTGCGGTAGCTTCCGTAATGTCGATCGGCGCTGAGGATGTGGTTGACCAGCCAGCCGGTCAGCAAGCGCTTGACGCGAAAGGCAAGGTAGACCTGGTCCCTCTCTCCGCTTTCGATTTCGCGCTGCAACTCGGCGAGAAATTCGAAAAATCGCTGGTGTTGCCGGGCGTGCAGATCGACGAAAGGGTAGTTGTCCTCCTCCATCAATTGCCGTTCGTTCATGAAATCCCGGGACGCGGAGGAATGAATTCTTGCCAGCAGCGAGGAGGCCTTGCTCAGCGCACCGGCGTCGATCGCGGCGTTTAGTCCATTCATGTCGTCCAGCAGGCTTTTGTGCGCGGCATCGACTATTGCGGCACCGATGGCGTATTCATCACGCCAGACGCTGGGCAGTTCGGCCCGCAGACTGTCCACGCCGTCGTTGAATGTCTCGCAGCGTTCAAGATAGGCGTGGGCCGCGGTGTCGTCGGGCACCATGGCGATGTAGCTCAGGAGCTGCTCGCGGGCGCCGAGGATGTCGTCGAAGTGATAGTAGGCCAGCGCATGGTCGAAATGCTTCTGGTGCAGATGCTTGGCCTCCCGCAGCGGCGCGGGCTCGCAATTGAACACTTCGAACACCGACTGCGTGCCCTGCTTGCCGCGGACGAAAGTACGGTCGAGAAAGCGGATCGACCAGAGTTCCGGCTTATCCAGGCTGTACAGGGTGTATTCGCTGATCAGTACCGATGCCCTGTATTCCTTGGTCATGCGCTCCATGCGTGCCGCGAGATTCACCGCATCGCCGATTACGGTGCCGTCCATGCGCTCGGTACCGCCTACGGTGCCGAGGATGACGATGCCGGTATTGATGCCGATGCCGATCCTGATCGGGCGGTAGCCGGCGCGCTGGCGCCCGTAGTTGTATTCTTCGAGGCGTTGCAGCATGGCCAGGCTGCAATGCAAGGCTTGATCCGGCGAGTCGGGAAACAGGGCCATGATGGCATCGCCGATGTACTTGTCGATGAAGCCGCCATGGGCGGCGATCACCGGCTCCATCTGGACCAGGTAGGAGTTCAGAAAGTTGAAGTTCTCCTGCGGGCTCATGGTCTCCGACAGCGCTGTGAAGTTGCGGATGTCGGCGAACAGCACCGTCATCTTGCGCTCGACCTGCTGGCCGAGTTCGACCTTGCGGATATCCTCTATCCCCAGCAGGTTGAGGAACTGGCGCGGCACAAAGCGGCTGTAGGCTTTGGTAATCGTATCCAGCCGTTCGCGCAGGACATCGTTATTGTCCTGTGAGGTGTCGGGCGGGGTACTTGGTCTTGCAGCCATTCGATCAGAACCCCGAGAGTGTCTCTCGGATTGATTTGGATTCAAAATGATACCTGACAACTTGAAAAATTTTAGCGAAAAATCATCGCTTTGGGTGAAACGCTTCCTTCCATACATCAAGTTCGGCGGAGATGTTCTTGATCTTGCCTGCGGTCGGGGCCGGCATTCCCTGCTCCTGCAGGCAGCCGGATTCAGAGTCGAGGCGGTCGACCGCGACGCCGCTGCATTGGCCGAAATTTCAGCCGGAGCACCTGGAATAGCGACCCGTGTGGCCGACCTCGAGGGGGCCGCCTGGCCGTATCACGACCGCCGGTTCGACGCGATTGTCGTCACCAATTACCTGTTCCGGCCGCTGTTTCCGCAGTTGCTTGACGCTCTTAAAGCGGATGGCGTCCTGATCTACGAAACCTTCATGGCCGGCAACGAGCGTTTCGGCAAGCCGTCAAATCCGGATTTCCTGCTGCGCCCCGGCGAATTGCTGGAGGTGGCACGAGGGCGGCTGAACGTGGTCGCCTTCGAGCAGGGGGAAGTCGATGTTCCACGCCCTGCCATGGTCCAGCGCTTGTGTGCAACGCGGCCCGCCTGACCCGGCGACAGCGCTGACCATAGCCGTTGCCGCAGGCGACAGCGTCCGGATACGCCGGCGGCGAACTGCGGCCGTGCAGACTTGCTCAGGCCGATGAAGCCAGGATCTCCGCCGCCACGCGATCGAGCGAGGCCGCGTCGAGGCGATCCGTCGTATAGCAGGCGGCGGCCTCGAAAGAATTGTAGTTGCGTGCCTGGGAACGCTGATAGAGCGCGTCGTAGTGCAGCGTCAGCAGTTCTTCCACCAGGGTCGGGAAATCCCCGGCACTGACCTGTGCCCGCCAACGCGCGAGGGTTTCGCCACTCTGCAGGCCCTTCAGATGCTGCAGCCGCTCCATCAGCCAGGCCGGATCGGCCACGGCGTAGTCGTAGTCGTGCAGGAGGAATTCAACCCGGGCCTGAATTGGCGCTTCGATGCGCAGGACCGGGGCGCCGCGAATGGCTTCGAGCAGCGCATCAGGCACCTGCAGGCGTCCTATCTTGCGGCTTTCCGCCTCGACGAACACCGGTTGCCGCAGGTCCAGCGCCGACAAGGCGGCCAGCAGTTGCGACTCGAAGCCCTTCTGCGCCGGTTGCGGCTGGCCCGGCAGGTTGCCCAGCACCGAGCCCTTGTGCGACGCCAGTTCTTCCAGATGCAAGACCTGGGCGCCGCGGGCGCCCAGGGCTTCAAGCAGGCGGCTCTTGCCGCTGCCCGTGGCGCCGCTGACGACGCGGAACTTGACCTGCGGCGGCAGCACGGCCAGTTGTTCGATGACATGCTGGCGCCAGCTCTTGTAACCGCCCTGAAGTCGATGGGCATCCCATCCGATTTCGCGCAGGATGTGCGTAAAGGCGCCGCTGCGCTGGCCGCCGCGCCAGCAATACACCAGCGGCCGCCACTGCTTCGGCTTGTCGAGCAGATGTTCTTCAATGTGACGCGCGATATTTTTCGACACCAGCGCCGCACCGAGTTTTTTTGCCTCGAACACCGAGACCTGCTTGTACAGCGTGCCGACCCGGGCGCGCTCCTCGTCATCCAGCACCGGCATGCTGACGGCGCCCGGCAGGCGGTCCTCGGCGAACTCGCCCGGAGCGCGGGCGTCGATGACGGCGTCGAATCCGGCGAGGTGTGCTACCGTCGCCACTCCCTTGGGCAGTTTTTCAGACATGGGATTCACGGGGATAGTCGCGCAGCGACTCGCGACGCTCCCCTCCCCACTCGAGGGGGAGGGGTTGGGGGAGGGGGGATGATTTTCAGGCACAGCACATCAGCCGAGCAGCGCTTGCAGGGCGTTCCAGACGTGATCGAGAAGCTTCGGCTGTGCCGCGGCAGTCGGATGCAGGCCGTCGGCCTGGTAGGCGTTGCGGTCCAGCGCAATGGGCTCCAGCAGGAAGGGCAGCAGCGCGACTTTTTCGCGTCGGGCGACGTTGCGGAAGGCGGCATGGAACTCGTCGGTGTACTTCTGCCCGTAATTGGGCGGCAAGTGCATGCCGACCAGCAGCACTCGCGCTTTTTGTTTTTTCGCCAGTTTCACCATGAAGGTCAGGTTGTCCTGCATGGCGGCCACCGGCAGGCCGCGCAGGCCGTCGTTGGCGCCCAGCGCGAGGATCACGATGGCCGGCTTGAACTGGTCCAGCGCCGCGGCA
>CAIZKA010000218.1 GCA_903933395.1 uncultured beta proteobacterium
CCGCCGCGGCGAGGAAACTGCCCTGCCGCCACTGGTAGCCCTCGGCCTCGCGCAGCACCCGGTCCATCATCTCGACCGCGCGGATCGGATACATGCCGCTCGCCGTCTCGGCCGACAGCATCACCGCATCGGTTCCGCTCAAAGCCGCATTGGCGACGTCGCCCACTTCGGCCCGCGTCGGCCGCGAATGGTCGATCATCGATTCCAGCATCTGCGTGGCGACGATCACGGCCCGGTTGTGCCGCCGCGCCAGGCTGATCAGCTCGCGCTGGATCAGCGGCACCTGTTCCGCCGGCAGTTCGATGCCGAGGTCGCCGCGCGCCACCATGATGGCGTCCGAGGCCTCGACGATCGCGTCGATGTTCTCCATCGCTTCCGGCGTCTCGATCTTGGCGATGATCGGCGTGGCGGCGCCCTCGCGGGCGATCAGGCGGCGCAGTCCGGCCACGTCCTTCGCGGTGCGCACGAAGGACAGCGCCAGGTAATCGACGCCGAGGCCGATGGCGAATTTCGCATCGGCGACGTCCTTCGGCGGCAATGAGGATGCGGAGACCTTCGAGTCCGGCAGGTTGATGCCCTTGTGGTCCTTGAGCAGGCCGCCGAAGATCACCTTGCAACGCACGCAGTCGCCTTCGATGGCCAACGCCTTGAGTTCCAGGTTGCCGTCGTCGAGCAGGATGCGGTGACCGGGTTGGACGTCGCGCGCGATGGAGCGGTACTGCGAAGCGATCAGGCCCGGCCCGCCCTTGTCCACGCGCGGATCGATCATCACCTCCTCGCCGGGAGTGAGCTTCAGCGGCCCGTCGGGAAACTTGCCGCAGCGAATTTTGGGTCCGCAGAGGTCGGCGAAGATCGCCACATGCCGGCCGAGCTTCTTCGCCGCCGCGCGCACGTGGCCGTACACCTCGCGATGGGCTTCATGGGTGCCGTGGGACATGTTGAGCCGCACGACATCGACCCCGGCACGCAGCAGGTTGGCGATCATGACCGGATCGGAACTGGCCGGGCCCAGCGTGGCCACGATCTTGGTCCGGCGCCAGCGCAGTGCAACACGTTTTTCGGCGAGGCTCATGGCATTGTCCTTTCCGGTGAATAAGCGGTCACGCGGCCATTATCCCCATTTGGCTCAGCCTCGCAATGGCCGCGACAAGTCATCGCCAATGACCTTGCGGGACAAGGTCGGGAGTTTTTCCCGGGACAGGGCGTTTGCTCTTCTGCTAGCATCGCCGGCAATTCATGCACCATCAGGGGGACAATAAATGAAGTCGGATATCAACGGCAAGAGCCGGGTCAGGGCGCCACGCTCATTCCATAGACAGAAGCTTGCCATGATGGCCGCAACCGTGTTTGCCCTGCCGCAGGCCGCTCTTGCCCAGAACAAGGCCGAGATCCTTGAGCTTGACACCATCGAAGTGGTCGGCACCACACCGCTGCCCGGCATCGGGGTGCCGCTCAACCAGGTGCCGGCCAATGTCCAGGCCGTATCCGGAAAAGCCATTGCCGAGCAAAAGCCCTTGAACATCTCGGAATTCCTGGACAACAACCTGGGGTCGGTGACGATCAACGACACGGTCGGCAATCCCTACCAGCCCGACGTGCAGTACCGCGGCTTTACCGCGTCGCCCCTGCTGGGAACGCCGCAAGGCCTGTCGGTATTCCTTGATGGCGTTCGCGTGAACGAACCCTTCGGCGACATCGTCAACTGGGACCTGATCCCCTCAAACGCGATCGCCAACATCAACCTGATCCCCGGTTCCAACCCGCTGTTCGGCCTCAATACCCTGGGCGGTGCGCTTTCGGTCCATACCAAGAGCGGCAGCGAAAACCAGGGCGCCTCGGCGACGATCACGGGCGGTTCCTGGGGACGCCGCGCCTTCGAGTTCGAAGCGGGCGGCAAGAAGGACCAGTTCGATTATTTCGTCGCCGGCAACATCTTTCATGAAGACGGCTGGCGCATGGCTTCAGACAGCGATATCAAGCAGCTGTTCGCCAAAGCCGGCTGGCAGGACGCAAAGAGCAACTTCGACCTTTCCCTGTTGCTTGCCGACAACAAGATGCACGGCATCCAGGCGCTTCCCCTGGAACAGTTGGGTAACCGCGACAGTGCCTATTCGATCCCGGACAGCATTGAAAACAAGCTGGCGATGGTCACCCTGAACGGCAGCCGCTTCATCGCCGAGGACAAGCTCGTTGCGGGAAACCTCTATTACCGCCACAACCGCGCCAACGGCTTCAACAGCAACGTCAATGACGATTATCCCGGCGACGGCGCTCCAACATCGTCACTGAGTGTTGGCTGTGCAGGCTTTCCTACCGCCCCGTCCCCCTGC
>CAIZKA010000219.1 GCA_903933395.1 uncultured beta proteobacterium
GGATCAGCTGCTGCAGCGGCCAGATGCGCGCCCATTCGCCGACGGCAAAGGAAAGCGTGGCGCGCTCGGCGGCGAGGAAGGCCACCAGCACGTAGTCCATGTTGCTGCGATGATTGATGACGAAGACGATGGTCGACTTCGGATCGATCCCTGCCAGCGCCTCTTCGTCCACGAAACCGATGCGCACGCGGTAGAGCGCCCGCGCCGCCGCGCGCGCCAGGGAATAGCCGACGCGGTAATAAATATAGGCATTGAACGAGGGCACGATTTCCCGCGCATAGCGATCGATGCGCCGCCATATCTCGCCCAGCGCCTCGTTGCTGACCACGGCATGGGCGGCTGCCGCCGCCTGCACCTTGTGATCGTGGAACAGCCGGTCGATCAGCACCCGGCGCCGGGTCAGCTTGAAGGAAGGCAGTTCGATGTTCAGGCGCGTGCCGATCTGTTGGAGCACCAGCTTGATGCGGCGACGGAAGAACCAGCGCATGCCGGGCACCAGCAGCAGCACCAGCACCGCCCAGCCGGCAAGGCCGGCCAGCGTGACAAATGCCCAGAGCGGAACTGCGACCGTTGCGGTCATCCTGTGTGCCTCCACCGCCTTGCCGGTTCGCCGGCCCGACCAGGGCCGGCCCTGCGCCGGATTTTCGGGGATCATAGCAGCCGTGGATTCTTCCGACCGTCATCGTCACCGTCACCGTCCCGCCAGCGCCGACTTTTTGCACGCACCCAATTGCCGTGGCGCGCTCTCAGTCCGCTGTCGGTCTGCGTGCCGCCGCCCCTTCCGTTACAGCCCGCGCTGCCACGGCGGACGCAAGCCGGCCACCTCCGGCATCGCGATGGCCGCGCGGATTTCGCCGAGCAGGCGCGGCCTTTCCGCGCCCAGGGTGCCTTTTAGCACCAGCCGGTTGGAGACGTGGTCGCTGCGGAATACGGTGCGCCGGAGTTCCAGCGCCGAGACGAAGGCCTCCATTTCCGCGAACAGTTCGCGCTGGCTGCAGGGCTGCCATTCCGGGAATCCGGCGCGGAAGCGTTCCTCGCCCTGCGGAAAACTCACCACCAGCGTGGCCAGGTATTCGGGTTGCGTGGCGTTGGCCAGGCGCGCGGAATTCGCGGCATGTTGCGCCGACAGCGTTTTGCCGCCGAGTCCGTTGAGGATCATGATCGAGCGCCTGATGCCGGCCTGCTGCAGTTTGTCGAGGGCTTCGCAGGTGGTGGCGAAGGTTTCGCCCTTATTCACTTTTGCCAGCACCTCGTCATCGCCCGATTCGGCGCCGACGTAGGCCATGGTCAGGCCGGCAGCGGCCAGTTCATTAAGTTCGTCGACGGATTTCCTGTGCAGGTTGCGCGGCAGGCAGTAGCTGGAGATGCGGCGCACTGCCGGCAGATGATCGCGGATCGCGGCAAGGATTTCCAGCAGGCGCCGCGTCGGCAGTACCAGCGCATCGCCATCGGCGAGGAACACGCGGCGGATGTCGCTGCCGAAACGCTCGCCGCAGCGGCGCAGGGTCTCCAGGGTTTCAGTGGCATCGCGGGCGCGGAATGTTTTCTGCGGCGCGGTGTACATCTCGCAGAAGGTGCATTTGTTCCACGAGCAGCCGTCGGTCACCGGCAGGATCAGCGATTCCGCCTCGCTGGGCGGACGGAAAACGGGATCGACGTAGCGGATGGGGAAGCCGGCGTTCATGTCGATGATTATCGCAGGCCGGCGCAGGCTATGATCCGTCTCCCCGAAATCACGCGCTCCGCTTCATGTCCTTTCCCCCTTTGGCCTTTGTCGACCTCGAAACCACCGGCGCCACCGCGACGGCCGACCGCATCACCGAAATCGGCATTGTCGAGGTCGATGAGGACGGGGTACGCGAGTGGTCCTGCCTGGTCAATCCTGGCACGCCGATTTCGGGCTTCATCGAGCGCTTGACCGGAATTTCGAATGCGATGGTGGCCGACGCGCCGCCGTTCGAGGACGTTGCGGAAGAGGTCAAGGCGCGTCTCGCGGGGCGGCTGTTCATCGCCCATAACGCGCGCTTCGATTACGGCTTCCTGAAGAACGAATTCAAGCGCGCAGGACTCGAATTTCGCGCCACGGTGTTATGTACCGTGAAGCTTTCTCGCAAGCTGTTTCCGCAGCATGCCAAGCACAACCTGGACAGCCTGATCGAGCGCCACGATCTCACGGTGAGCAGCCGGCACCGGGCGCTGGGCGATGCCCGGCTGATCCACCAGTTCTGGCAGCGGGTACAGGCCGGGGTGGCGCCGGAACTGCTGGCGCAAACTGTCAAGGGACTCACGGCGCGTCCGAGCCTGCCCGCCGGTCTCGATCCGGCGGCGATCGAGGACCTGCCGGACGGTCCGGGCGTCTACCTCTTTTACGGCGAGAACGAACTGCCGCTGTATGTCGGCAAGAGCAAGGAACTGAAAAAGCGCGTGCTGGCCCACTTCGCCGCTGATCATGCGGCGGCCAGGGAAATGAACCTGGCACAGCAGGTGCGGCGCATCGAGTGCATCGCAACCGGCGGCGAGATCGGCGCGCTGCTCAGGGAGGCGGCGCTGATCAAGCAATTGCAGCCGATTCACAACCGGGTCTTGCGCCGCAACGAGGAACTCTGTTTCTGGCAGTTGATCGAGGTGCGTGCCGGCGAATGGCGACCGCAGTTGCTGATGGCGAGCGATCTCGAGTTGCGCCGCCAGGAACACTTGTACGGGCCGTTCAAGACCGCGAAAGAAGCCAAGCGTACCCTGACCGAACTGGCGAAGGAGCACCATCTCTGTCACTCGCTGCTCGGGCTGGAGAAGGTGACAGCCGGCAAGCCATGTTTTGCCCACCAGTTGCAGCAATGCAGGGGCGCCTGCGTCGGCAAGGAGCCGATGTCGTTCCACAGCGCGCGCCTGATGGCGGCGTTGGGCCGCCACCGACTTTCAACCTGGCCCTTCGCCGGCCCGGCATGGATCAGGGAAGGCGAGGAAGTGCACCTGATCGATCACTGGCGCCACCTCGGTACGGCGCACAGCGAAACGGACCTGCATCAGTTGCTGGATGTGCCGCCACCGGCTTTCGATCGGGATGCCTACCGGATTTTGCACAAGGCCATCGGCCGCATGATTCCGCTGGCGAGCCGCGCTGAGCCGTAAGGCTACGCGGTCAGTTCTTCACTGCGACGGGCGGGGCGCGCAACCGCGCCAGCTTTTCCTTGATTTCCGCCATCACGGCCGCGGCTGCCTTTTCGCCTTCGAGCACGGCGCGATGGCGATCTTCGAGATTGGTGGCGGACAGTTCCCCGGTGGCCGGGCGAATCACGATATCGGCCTCGGCCATTTCGTGGCGGCCGATAGCCTGACCCATGATCGCGAGGGATTGCAGCAGGATATCGAAGCTGTTGCCGGCGCGGCCGTCGCGCGGTTTGGCGGAAATGTCGACGGCGATAACGAAGTCGGCGCCCATGCGGCGCGCCGCGCGCACGGGAACCGGGCTGACCAGGCCGCCGTCCACGTAATCGCGACCGCTGATGTCTACGGGCTGGAACACGCCCGGCACCGCGGCCGACGCTTGCACCGCCCACCCCGTGTTCCCGGTGCGGAACAGGGCCGGCTCGCCGCTGTTGAAGTCGGTGGCCATCGCGCCGAAACTGCGCTTGAGCTTATCCAGCGGCCGGTTGCCGACCGCGTCATTGACGAAGTTGCGCAGCGGGTCCCCCTTGAGCGGGCCGCGCAGCGAAACGTTCCAGTCGAAGATATGGCTTTTGTCCATGTCTATCGCCACTTTTTGCAGGTCGAAGCCGTTGAGCCCCGAGGCGTACAGCGCACCGACGACTGCGCCGGCACTGGTGCCGACCACGATGTCGGGAACGATGCCCTGCGCTTCGAGGGCCTTGATCACGCCGATGTGGGCAAAGCCGCGCGCCGCACCGCCACCGAGTGCCAGGCCTATCTTGACGGGGACGGTGACGGGAACGGGTGCCGGCGGTGGTACCGGCTTTTCGCCCAGCAAGGCGCAGCCGGGCAGCAAGGCAACGGCCAGGACGGCCGGCAGGAGGCGAATATCAGCGAGCATGACCACCGAAAAACACGGGCGCCGCACCCGATTCAGGGACTCCTGGCGGCAGCCTAGCTCGATGCGCCAGGCTTGCGGCCCGGGCTCTTGGGCGGAATGTATCCGGCCACCCGGCAGAGAACGGCTTCGATTTTTTCGCCGTTGTTGAACCTCGTCACGCTGCACTTGGATATCTCGCCGCGCGCCGACAGGTCGGTGATCGAGCGGCGCACTTTTGCCAGCGAGATCCCCGTTGCGGCAGCAATTTCCGAGTCGAAGCGCTGACCGTTGTCTTTCAGGTATTGCATTATTTCTTGCATATCAAATGCTCCGCTTGAAGGTGAAATCATGGAATCCACCGCCTCCATTCATCAAAACTGCCTACCCTTGCCTGCTATCGAAAGTCACGGAACGGGATCCTCCGTTGCTTTCCGCCTGCCACCCCTTGAAATGCTGGTGGGCCCAGCGAGACTCGAACTCGCAACCAAAGGATTATGAGTCCTCTGCTCTAACCATTGAGCTACAGGCCCTGCGTGAAACAGCAACGGCTCGCGTAGCATGAGCCGCCGATAATGCGCGATCAGGTTTCGGAATCGAGGAAGCTGCGAAGTTTTTCCGAACGGGTCGGGTGACGCAGCTTGCGCAATGCCTTGGCTTCGATCTGGCGGATGCGTTCGCGCGTGACATCGAACTGCTTGCCGACTTCTTCCAGCGTGTGATCGGTATTCATCTCGATGCCGAAGCGCATGCGCAGCACCTTGGCTTCGCGCGGCGTGAGGCTGTCCAGCACCTCCTTGGTCACGTCGCGCAAGCTGGCGAACAGCGCGGCGTCGTCCGGCGACAGCGTGGCCTGGTCCTCGATGAAATCGCCAAGATGGGAATCGTCGTCGTCGCCGATCGGCGTTTCCATGGAAATCGGTTCCTTGGAGATCTTGAGGATCTTGCGGATCTTTTCCTCGGGCATTTCCATCTTGATCGCCAAGGTCGCCGGATCCGGTTCCAGCCCGGTTTCCTGCAGGATCTGGCGGCTGATGCGGTTCATCTTGTTGATGGTCTCGATCATGTGCACCGGAATGCGGATGGTGCGCGCCTGGTCGGCGATCGAACGCGTGATGGCCTGGCGGATCCACCAGGTGGCGTAAGTCGAGAACTTGTAGCCGCGGCGGTATTCGAACTTGTCCACCGCCTTCATCAGGCCGATGTTGCCTTCCTGGATCAGGTCGAGGAACTGCA
>CAIZKA010000220.1 GCA_903933395.1 uncultured beta proteobacterium
GGAAGGCGTTTCACACGAAGCTTGTTCGCTGGCCGGCACGCTCGGCCTCGGCAAGCTGATTGCCTTCTGGGACGACAACGGCATTTCAATCGACGGCCACGTCGAAGGCTGGTTCACCGACAACACGCCGCAGCGCTTCGAGGCCTACGGCTGGCACGTGGTGCCGAACGTCGACGGCCATGATCCGGTGGCGCTGAATGCCGCCATCGAAGCCGCCAAGGCAGTCACCGACAAGCCTTCGCTGATCTGCTGCAAGACGGTGATCGGCCTGGGTTCGCCCAACAAAGCCGGCACCCACGATGTGCATGGCGCGCCTCTGGGCGATGCCGAGATCGCCGCCACGCGCGCGCGCATCGGCTGGGCGCATGCGCCGTTCGATATCCCGCAGGATGTCTATGCCGGCTGGGATGCGAAGAAGAAGGGCGCCGAACGCGAGGGTGATTGGAACAGGAAGTTCGAGAGCTACGCCAAGGCCTTTCCCGCAGAAGCCGCCGAGTTCAAGCGCCGCATGGCCAACGAACTGCCGGCCAACTGGGCCGAGCATGCGAAGAAGGCCATCGAAGGCGCCAACGCCAAGGCTGAAACCGTCGCTACTCGCAAGGCGTCGCAGATTGCCATCAACGCCCTGGCTCCGTCCCTGCCCGAATTCCTCGGCGGCTCCGCCGACCTGACCGGCTCCAACCTGACCAACTGGTCGGGCTGCAAGCACGTTTCCGGCAAGAGCACCGGCAACTACATTTCCTACGGCGTGCGCGAGTTCGGCATGGCGGCGATCATGAACGGCATGGCGCTGCATGGCGGCGTTCTGCCTTTCGGCGGCACCTTCCTGATGTTCTCCGAATACGCCCGCAACGCCCTGCGCATGGCCGCGCTGATGAAGCAGCGCGTGATCTTCGTATTTACCCACGATTCGATCGGCCTCGGCGAAGACGGCCCGACCCACCAGCCGGTGGAACAGACCGCCACGCTGCGCATGATTCCGAACATGGACGTCTGGCGCCCCTGCGACACGGTGGAAACCATGGTGGCGTGGACCTCGTCGGTGGAGAAACTCAACGGCCCCAGTTCGCTGTGCCTGTCGCGGCAGAACCTGCCTTTCGTGCCGCGCGACGCGGCGACGCTGGCCAATATTGCGCGGGGCGGCTACATCATTTCCGAGGCGAAGAACGGCAAGCCCAAGGCGGTCATCATCGCCACCGGCTCAGAGGTTGAGATCGCACTGAAAGCCCAGGCGGCAATGGAAGCCGAGATTCCGGTGCGCGTGGTCTCCATGCCCTGTACCAACGCCTTCGATCGCCAGGACGCGGCCTACCGCGCATCGGTGCTGCCGACTGGCGTGCCGCGCGTCGCCATCGAGGCCGGCGTCACCGATGGCTGGTACAAATACGTCGGACTCGAAGGTGCCGTGATTGGTCTCGACCGCTACGGCGAGTCGGCGCCTGCAGGTCAATTGTTCAAAGAATTCGGCTTCACGGCGGGCAACGTCGTGAAGGCAGTCGAGCAGCTAATTTAATCACTATCAGGAGATCATCAAAATGGCTATCAAAGTCGGCATCAACGGTTTCGGTCGCATCGGCCGCATGGCATTTCGCGCCATCGCCAAGGATTTCCCCGGGATCGAAGTGGTCGGCATCAACGACCTGCTTGAGCCCGACTATCTGGCCTACATGCTGAAGTACGATTCGGTGCATGGCAACTTCAAGGGCGACATCGCCGTCGACGGCAATACCCTGGTGGTCAACGGCAAGAAGATCCGCCTCACGGCCGAGAAGGATCCGGCCAACCTTAAGTGGAACGAGATCGGCGCCGACATCGTCATCGAATGCACCGGCTTCTTCCTCACCAAGGACACCTGCCAGAAGCACATCGATGCCGGCGCCAAGAAGGTCGTGCAGTCCGCGCCGTCGAAGGACGACACGCCGATGTTCGTCTATGGCGTTAACCACAAGACCTACGCCGGCGAAAAGATCGTTTCCGCCGCCTCCTGCACCACCAACTGCCTGGCCCCGGTGGCCAAGGTGCTGCACGACACCTGGGGCATCAAGCGCGGCCTGATGACCACGGTGCATGCCGCCACGGCGACGCAGAAGACCGTCGACGGCCCGTCCAACAAGGACTGGCGCGGCGGCCGCGGCATCCTCGAAAACATCATTCCGTCGTCCACCGGCGCCGCCAAGGCCGTCGGCGTGGTAATTCCGGAACTCAACAAGAAGCTGACCGGCATGTCCTTCCGCGTTCCGACCTCCGACGTTTCGGTGGTCGACCTGACCGTCGAACTCATCAAGGAAGCCTCCTACAAGGAAATCTGCGCCGCGATGAAGGCCGCCTCGGAAGGCTCGATGAAGGGCGTGCTGGGCTACACCGAAGAGAAAGTCGTCGCCACCGATTTCCGCGGCAGTTCCCTGCCGTCGACCTTCGACGCGGACGCCGGCATCGCGCTGGACTCGACCTTCGTCAAGGTCGTGGCCTGGTACGACAACGAGTATGGCTACACCTGCAATATGCTGCGTTTTGTTGAGCACGTTGCGGGCTGAGGACTGAACACCGAGGACAGAAAGATGGCCAACTTCAAGCGTCTCAGCGATTTCGATCTAAAGGGCAAGCGCGTCTTCATCCGCGCCGACCTCAACGTGCCGGTCAAGGACGGCAAGGTCACCTCGGATGCACGCATCACGGCGTCGATGCCGACCATAGCGTTCTGCCTCAAGGCTGGCGCCAAGGTGATGGTGACCTCGCACCTGGGCCGTCCGGAAGAGGGCGTGTATGCAGAAGAGAATTCGCTCAAGCCGGTCGCCGATGTGATGACTGCCAAGCTGGGCAAGCCGGTGCGCGTGATTCGTGATTGGATCGATGGTGGTTTCGAAGTTGCCGCCGGTGAAGTGGTATTGCTGGAAAACTGCCGCTTCAACAAGGGCGAGAA
>CAIZKA010000221.1 GCA_903933395.1 uncultured beta proteobacterium
CATCGATCTGGTGGTGATGCCGCATACGCTGGAATTCGACGCCAATCCGCACCAGGTGCTGCGCGAAGTGGAACGGGTGCTGGTACCCGAGGGCCATGTCATCGTCACCGGCTTCAACCCCTTCAGCTTGTGGGGCGCCAAACGCAAGCTGTCGCGGCGGGAGGCCCTGCCGCCCTGGCGCGGGGCCTATCTTTCCGTGCCGCGCCTGAAGGACTGGTTTTCGCTGCTCGGCTTCGAGATGCAGGCGGGCGTCTTCGGTTGCTATGCGCCGGCCGTGACGCAGGAGAAATGGCTGCGCCGCTTCAAATTCATGGATGCCGCCGGCGACCGCTGGTGGCCGATCGCCGGCGCCGTGTATATCGTGCAGGCCGTCAAGCGCCAGCATGGCATGCGCCTGATCACGCCGGCGTGGCATGATCGCAAGCTGCGTGCCAAGGCGCTGGTATCGATTACGCAGAGAGTGGATCAATGATAGACATCTTCACCGACGGCGCCTGCAGCGGCAATCCCGGCCCGGGGGGCTGGGGCGCCATATTGCGCAAGGGCGACACGGAAAAGGAACTGTTCGGCGGCGAGGCGCTGACCACCAACAACCGCATGGAGATGATGGCGGTGATCGAGGCCCTGCGTGCCTTGAAGGGTCCGGTGGCGGCGCGCGTGCATACCGATTCGCAGTACGTGCAGAAAGGCATCAGCGAGTGGATCCACGGCTGGAAGCGGCGCGGCTGGAAAACCGCCGGCAAGCAGCCGGTGAAGAACGAGGACCTGTGGCGCGAGATGGATCGCCTCGCGGCGCAGCACAAGATCGAATGGATATGGGTCAAGGGCCATGCCGGCCACGTCGAGAATGAGCGCGCCGACGAACTGGCGCGGCGTGGCGTAGATCTCGCCCGCAACGGAGGCTGATGTGAGAAAAGTCATTCTGGATACCGAAACCACCGGCCTGGATTTCCGCACCGGCGATCGCGTCGTCGAAATCGGCTGCGTCGAACTGCTGGGCCGGCGGATCACCGGCGAGCGCTTCCACGCCTACCTCAATCCGCAGCGCCCGGTGGCGGATTCCGAACGCATCCACGGCCTGTCCGACGAATTCCTTGCCGACAAGCCGAAGTTCGCCGAGATCGCAGCCGACTTCATCGAATTCATCCGCGGCGCCGAACTGGTGATCCACAACGCCGCCTTCGACACCGGGTTTCTCAACAACGAGCTGGGGTTGCTGCAGATGGAGAGCATCGACCAGCTCGCCAGCAACGTGATCGACACCTTGCGCATGGCGCGCGAGATGCGCCCCGGCAAGAAGAACAACCTCAATGCCCTGTGCAGCGAATTCGGCGTGGACAATTCCGGCCGTCAGTTGCACGGCGCGCTGCTCGACGCCGAACTGCTGGCCGAGGTCTACCTGGGCATGACCCGCGGCCAGAATTCGCTGGAGATCGAGTTCGACGCGTCGCCCGTCGACTATTCCGCGGGCGGCACGCGCCAGCGTCCGCCGCTGGTGGTGCTGCGCGCCGGCGATGCCGAACTTGCCGATCATGCCCGCGTGCTGGCGGAAATTGCCAAGGAGAGCAAGGGCAAGTGCCTCTGGCGCGACCTGGAGAGCGCCCCGGGCACGATCTGACGCGAGGGGAGTGCATGAGCGGGAAGCGCCAAAATGATCCGGCGATGGAACTGCTGAGCGGTGTCGATGGGGCCTTCCTCAATCTCGAAACCGCGGCGACGCCGATGCATGTCGGCTCGCTGCATTTGTTCGAAACACCGCCCGGCTACAAGGGCAATTTCTTTGCCGC
>CAIZKA010000222.1 GCA_903933395.1 uncultured beta proteobacterium
CAGCACCAGCAGCGCCTCGCGCGGCAACTGGCGCTCGAAACGGCGACGCCCCTCGCCGCTCTCGGCCACCGCCGCCGTGTCGAAGCCCAGTGCCTTCATGCGCGGCTCGTCCAGCCATTCCGGCGTGCCGCCGTGGTAACCGTAGCCGCCGTAGGAATACTCGACCGCATTGCCGTCGGGAACCCGCCAGTTCAGCGCCAGCACCAGCCCGCTGTTGTCCCTGGGAACACGCCAATCCCAGGGGACTCCCAGTTCGCGCTGCGAGAGCGTCATGCGCGCCTCCGGCTCGCCGCTGCGATTTAAATACACCCCGGTAAGCGCTACCGCATTGACCAGCAGGATCAGGGCCGCCCCGGCCGCCAGCGTCTTCAGCGGCGTCAGCGTCATGGCGCGCCCCCCGCCGCAGTGCCCCGGCGCAGGCGTTTCAGCACCAGCAGGATCAGGATCGCCGCCAGCCCCAGCACGAAGAAGAACAGCCACTTCGGCATGGTCTCCCACCACCAGTCGAAGAATTTCGTATAGAGGAAGATGACAAAGAAAGTGATGCCGGTATTCACCGTATCGGACCACTGCCTGCGGGCGCCGAGCCATATCGCCAGGGCGCTGGCGACAAAGCCGGCGACTTCGTAGCCGCCTTCGATGGTCCGCGTCGACACGCCCTCGTAGTCAGCCAGGTAGCTGCCCCAGCCCCAGTGGCCGAGCACCAGCATCGGCAGCAGCAGGCAGAGCAGGCCGAAGATGCGGTAGATGGCGGCGAAGCCCGTCATGCGGCGATGATCGACGAACTGCGGGAAGGTGAACAGCAGCAGGGCGACGGGGAAGAAGTTCTCCGGCCGCTCGCCCGAATGCAGCCAGTAGATGCCGCCCCATTCGCCGACGCGGGCGGCGACGAAGGCGATCACGCAGCAGATGCCCGCCGCCAGCAGCAGGCGCAGGTCGCAGGCATAGGCCAGCAGGAAGGCCAGCGCCGCCCAGGGAATCAGGGCGCGGTCGGTGGGCGTGATGTTGAAGATCTGGCCGAGCATTACCAGGTTCAGCACGAAGCAGGCGAAAGCCACCATGGCGGCGAGCTTGGCGAAATAACCCGAGGCGTCGCGGGTCTGGATGCCCATGGTCAGGCCGAGGCCGCCCAACGCCGCGCCGAGCAGTATGGCCGTCTGGGCGGTCTCGCCGAAGTGGCCCCAGAACTGGTAGAAGAGGAAGAACACGCTCGCCGCCAGCGCCAGCGCGCCGAGAAAGGACGCTACGCGCATGCCCAGCGACAGCTGTTTGGCCTGCAGGTTGCGGTCGATGTCGTAGGCCCCGGCAAAACCGGCCAGCAGCGCGGCATGGTGGGCGCGCACGGCTTCCATCTGCACCGCGTCGAGTTGCAGCACGCCCTCGCTTTCCAGGCGCGCCAGTTCCGCCCGGAATATCGCGATCTCGTCGGCGCGCCGCTGCGCCTCGCTGCGGATGGAGGTGCTCATGGGCGCCGATTATGCCGCGTTTGTTATGATTCGGCCCTCCCCGGACTCGACAGACGCACGCCAATGATCAGGATCTACGGCATCAAGAATTGCGACACGATGAAGAAGGCCTTCGCCTGGTGCGAGGCCAACAGCATCAGCTATGAATTCCACGACTACAAGAAGCAGGGCGTGCCGCGCGAGCGCCTGGTGCAGTGGTGCCGTGCGCTGGGCTGGCAGACGCTGGTCAATACCAAAGGTCCCACCTGGCGCAAGCTTTCCCCCGAACAGCAGGCGATCACCACGCAAAGCGCCGCCGTGGCGCTGATGCTGGAACATTCCAGCGTGATCCGCCGCCCCGTGGTGGAGAACGAGTCGGGGCAATTGCTGGTGGGCTTCGATCCCACCATGTTCGATTCTTTCGTCCGTTGATGGACCAGATCCATCGCTTCCTGCTCGAAGACCTCGACATCCGCGGCGCGCTGGTGCAGTTGGGGCCCTCCTGGGCGGCGATGAACAGCCGGCGCAACTATGCGGCGCCGGTACGCGACCTGCTGGGCGAACTGGCGGCCGTCACGGCGCTGATCGGCAGCAACCTCAAGGCCCCGGGGCGCCTCTCCTTCCAGTTGCAGGGC
>CAIZKA010000223.1 GCA_903933395.1 uncultured beta proteobacterium
GCGGTCATGGTCTGGCGCAGGCGATCGAGCAGCAGGATGCGGTTGGGCAGGCCGGTCAACTGGTCGAAGAAGGCCAGCTCGTTGATTCTGTCTTCCGCCCTCTTGCGTTCGGTGATGTCGTAATGCGAGCCGATGTAGTGCGTCACGGCGCCATGCTCGTCCTTCACCGCCGAGATGGTCAGCCATTTCGGATACTCCGTGCCATCCTTGCGCCGATCCCAGATCTCACCCTGCCAGCCGCCGGTGCGGCGGATGGCTTCCCACATGCTGCGATAGAACTCGGCGTTGTGGCGGCCCGAGCGCAGCAGGCGCGGTGTCTGGCCCACGGCTTCCGCCGCCGTATAGCCAGTGATCTCGGTGAAGGCCTTGTTGACCCGCAGGATCACGCTGCCGGCATCGGTGACCATCATGGCCTCCTGCGACTCGAAGGCGGCGGCGGCGATGCGCAGGTCGATCTCGGCCTGCTTGCTGCGGGTGACATCCTGCACCGTGCCCAGCGACCGCAGCGGCTTGCCGGCCGCGTCGAAATAGGACAGGCATTTTTCGTGTACCCACTTGATGCGGCCATCGCCCATGCGCAGCCGATGGGTGATCTCGTAGGGCAGGCGGTTCTGCAGCGAATCGGTATAGGCCCGGTTTACCGCATCGCGGTCGTCGGGGTGAATGGCATTGAGGAAGGCCTCGTAGGTGGCGCCGAACTGCGTCTGGTCGATCTCGAACAAGCGGAACACTTCGTCCGACCAGAACAGCTCGCCGCTGAGCAGATCGAGCGTCCAGTTGCCGACCAGGGCGATGCGCTGGGCTTCGTTCAATCGGTCCGCACCGGCCCGCAGCGCCTCCTGGTGTTCCTCGGCGAGGCGCTGCAGGATGCCCTGCCGCCGCTGGTAGAACAGCAGGCTCAGAACGCAGATCAGGGCCACCAGGCCGAACATCCCGCCCTGAATGATCGAGTCGCGCCGCCAGGGGGCGAAGATGGTTTCATGGTCACGCGAAACCGCCACCACCAACGACTTGTCCATCGACAGGTTGGCGGGCTGGATGGTTCGATAGGCAACCATCCTCTTGTTGCCGGCAATCCGGGCGATGTCGGTGAATACGTTCGACGTCCGGCCGCTGTTGCGATGCCGGGTGAATAGGGTATCCGGCGTTGCGAGATCGCGGCCGGCGCTGTTTTCTCTCTCCGGAATCATCACGAAGAGTTTGCCGTCGCCATGGACCAGCAGGGTCGCGGTATCGGGCGAGTAGCGCACCGAATCCAGCAGCGTCCCGGCGAAATCCGGATGCAGTGAGGCGTAGATCACCCCGGCAAATTCGCCGTCGGGTCCGGAAATGGATCGCGCCAGGGCAATGGCGTAGGTATTGAGCAGGGACTTGATGGGCTCGATCACGTAAAGCGTTTGCGGGGCATTGTTTCTGGCCGCCAGCTGGAACCACTCCCGACGTGCAAGGCTGGCGCCGATCAGCTTCTCATTGTTGGAAGCGGTGATCGTTCCGTCCGCAGTGACCACCAGCATGGTTCGCACGCTGGGCAGTGTGTCGCCGAAGACTTGCAGTCGGCGCTGGGCCCATAGCTGCCCGTCCTTTCGCGCTTTCCAGAGCGGCAAGTCGTCGCGGACGCTCTCCAGCGCCTTGCTCACTGAAGCAAGCTGCGGCACCAGATTCCTTTCGATCACAGTGGCCTGGCTCGCCAGCCGTTCGCTCTCCTGGGCGTCGAGGCGGACGTGATCGAGGTACTGTGAATAGGCGATATAGGCGCCGAAGCCCAGCAGGACGACAACGAGCACCAGCCATTCCGTGAGGACACGGCTAGCGTGCGGCGGCGTGCGCATTCCGGTCATCGGCCGACCGGAATGCGCACGCGCCCGCTGCCATGCGGCAGGGCGCGAGTGAATGAATCAGGACCGGTGATAGGGCCAGGGCATCCGTGCATGCTTCGCTCCATGTTTCCGTCGGCGCACTGCGCAGGGCAACGCGATTCCGGATTTCACAAGCGAGGCAGTTTTTTGGGCCCCGACGGCAATCTGCGGGGAAAAGC
>CAIZKA010000224.1 GCA_903933395.1 uncultured beta proteobacterium
CGCGTGCTGGCCTGCGAGGAGCGCCATCGTTTGGACATCGAGGGGCTGGCAATCAGCGTGGTGGTCGACCGCGTCGACGAACTCGCCGGCGGGCGGCTGGCCGTCATCGATTACAAGAGCGGGCGCGCCGACAGGACCGGCAGCTGGGGCGCCGGGCGCATTCTCGAGCCGCAGTTGCCGATCTATGCCGCGCTGGCCTTTCCCGATCGCGCCGTGGCCGCCGTCGCGCTGGCGCGCGTGACCCGCGAGGAGCCGGCCTTCCTCGGCGTTGCCGCGGACGAGGGCCTGCTACCGGGCGTGAAGGTCCTCGACCAGCAGCGCCGGCGCTACGGCGAAGATGACTTCCCCGACTGGCCGGCGCTGCGCGCGACATGGGCCGCACGCATCCGCGAAGTCGCCGGCGAAGTGATGGACGGCGTAGCGGCTGTCGTGTTCAAGGACGAAAAGGACTTGCAGTATTGCCAGGTGACGCCGCTGCTGCGTCTTGCCGAACGACGGCGCCAACTCGACGAGGAGGGGTGGTGATGACCGACCTGTTCATCGAAGACGACGCCAGCCGGCGGCGCGCGCTGGATCTCGAATCCTTCATCGTCGAGGCTCCGGCCGGCGCGGGCAAGACCGAACTGCTGACCCAGCGCTATCTGCGCCTGCTGGCGATCGCGGACGAACCCGAGGAAATCGTCGCCATCACCTTCACCAACAAGGCCGCGGGCGAGATGCGCAGCCGCATCGCCGAAAGCCTGGAACTGGCGCGCGGCGGCGTGCCGCCGCAGGCGCCGCACAAGCGCATCACCTTCGACCTGGCGCGCGCTGCCCTGCAGCGCTCGGCGCAACGCGGCTGGCATATCGAGGCCCAGCCCGGCCGGCTGCGCCTGACCACCATCGACGCCTTTTGCGCCGGGCTCGCGCGCCAGATGCCGCTGCTTTCGCGCTTCGGCGCGCAGCCGGCGACGGTGGAAGACGCGGGCCGGCACTACCGCGAAGCGGCGCGGCGCGCGCTGGACCACCTCGAAGACGGCGCGGAGGGCGCGGAACACGCCGCCGCAGTCGCTGCCGCGCTGAGCTGGATGGACAACGACGCGGCGCGGCTGATCGAACTGCTGGCCGCCATGCTGGCGCGTCGCGAACAGTGGCGCGCGATTGCTGCGCTCGACGATCCGGAGTCGGCGATAGGCGAAGCGCTGGCGGAAATGCTGGAGGAGGAACTGGCGCAGGTTGCCGCGACCCTCGGTGCAAACTGGCAGGCGCCGTGGATGCCGCTGGCGCGCTTCGCCGCCGCGCAGCTCGATGGCGCGAATTTGACAAACCCGTTGGCGGACTGGACGGCGCCGATCGCGGCTGAGGTCGCCGCACTGCCGCTCTGGCGCGCCCTTGCCGCCTTCCTTCTGACCCAGGACGATACGGTGCGCAAGACCGTCAACGTGAAGAATGGCTTTCCCGCCGGCAAGGAATTCAAGGTGCAGAAGGATGCCATGCTGGCTGCGCTGGCAACGCTCGACCAGGCGCAGGTCGCCGCCTTGCGCCGCGTGCGCCGCCTGCCCGCGCCGGACCACGGCGACGACGCCATCGTGCGCGCGCTGGCGGCGCTGATGAAACTCGCGGCCGCCGAGCTGTGGCTGGTGTTTCGCGAGGCGGGCGAGGTCGATTTCGGCGAACTGGCGTCGCGCGCCATCGCCGCCCTGGGCGACGAGATGGACCCGACGGAGCTCGGCCTGCGCCTCGACTGGCGCATCCGCCACCTGCTGGTCGACGAATTCCAGGACACCAGCCCGATGCAGGTCGAACTGCTTGAGCGCCTGACCGCGGGATGGCAGCAGGGCGACGGTCGGACGCTGTTCTGCGTCGGTGATCCGATGCAATCGATCTACCGCTTCCGCAAGGCCGAGGTCGGCCTCTTCCTGCGCGCCAAGGCACATGGCATGGGCGGGCTGGCGCTCACCCCCTTGCGCCTGTCGCGCAACAACCGCGCCTCTCCACCGGTGGTGGACTGGATCAATGCCGGTTTCCCGGCGCTGTTCCCTGGCGCCGACGAAGCTTTGCGCGGCGAGATCGCCTACCGGCCCTTCGTCGCCACGCGCGACGACTTGCCCGC
>CAIZKA010000225.1 GCA_903933395.1 uncultured beta proteobacterium
GATCGTCGGCAGGAACAGCTCGCGCTGCAGGCCGTCGGGATAGAGGCCATCGGGCGGATAGTTCGAGGTAATGCAGAACACCACGCCGGCATCGAACAAGGCCTGCATCAGACGACCGAGGATCATCGCATCGGCAATGTCGGAGACGTGGAACTCATCGAAGCACATCAGGCGAGTTTCCCGCGCAATGCGGGCCGCCACTTTCACCAGGGGATCGGATTCGTTGCGATGCGCCCGCAGAGACTCATGAATCTCGCGCATGAAAGCGTGAAAATGCACGCGACGCTTGCGCTGATAGGGTACGGCGGCAAAGAAGCAATCCATCAGAAAACTCTTGCCTCGTCCTACTCCGCCCCAGAACCAGACACCGCGCGGCAGGTCCGGGCGCACCAGCAGCTTGCGCAGGCGGCCGCGCCGCGCCGCCTTCAATGCCAGCAGTTCGTCGTAGAACTTCTGCAGGCGCATCGCGGCGATCAGTTGCGCCGGATCGGCAACGATGCCGCGCGCCGCCAGCGCGGCATTGAAGCCTTCGATCATGCCGTCCTTGGGGACGTTGAGGATTTTATGGGGCATCAATAAGAAGGGCGGCCGGGTCTCCCCGGCCGCCCCGGCGCCTTGACCGGTGAGATCAGAAGTGTAGCGCGCGTTTGTCGACGGCGAGCGAAGCTTCGTGCATCGCCTCCGACAGGGTCGGATGGGCATGGCAGATGCGCGCGATGTCCTCGGACGAGGCATTGAACTCCATGGCCACTACCGCTTCGGCAATCAGTTCCGAAGCGTTGTTGCCGATGATATGCACGCCGAGGATGCGGTCGGTCTTGGCGCAGGCGATCATCTTGACGAAGCCCGTCGTATCCCCCTGCCCCAGCGCGCGACCGTTGGCGGCAAATGGAATCTGCCCGGTGCGGTACTCGATACCTTCGTTCTTCAACTGCTGCTCGGTCTTGCCGACCCAGGCGATCTCGGGATGGGTGTAGATGACCCAGGGCACGGTATCCAGGTTGACATGGCCCTTCTGGCCGGCGATGCACTCGGCCACCATGACGCCCTCTTCCATGCTCTTGTGCGCCAGCATGGGGCCGGGTACGACGTCGCCGACCGCCCAGACGTTGGGCAGGTTGGTGCGGCAGTTCTTGTCGACGTTGATGTAGCCGCTCGGGCGCAGTTCCAGTCCGACGTTCTCGGCACCGAGTCCGGCAGTGTGCGGCACGCGACCCACCGAGACTATCAGGCGGTCGCATTGCAGGGTTTTGGTCTCATCCCCGTGCTCATACTCGACGCTGACGCCCTTCTTGCCCGTCTCGACCTTGGTGATCTTGACGCCGAGCTGGATATTCAGGCCTTGCTTCTGCGTGAAGGTCTTCCAGGCTTCCTTGGCCACGGCCTGATCGGCTGACGCAAGAAAATCGGGCATCGCTTCGAGGATGGTGACTTCCGAACCCAGGCGCTTCCATACCGAACCGAGTTCCAGGCCGATGACGCCGGCACCGATGACGCCCAGGCGCTTGGGCGTGGCATCAAACGACAGCGCGCCGACGTTGTCGCAAATGAGCTTGTTATCGATCGGAATTCCAGGCAGGTGCCGCGCCTTCGATCCGGTAGCGACGACAACATGGGTCGCTTCGACCACCTCGCCATTGACGTCGATCCGCCAGCGGTCATTTTCCTGGCCGATGAACTTGCCGTGGCCGGGCAGCAGGGTGACCTTGTTCTTCTTGAACAGGCCCTTGATGCCGCTGGTCAGTTGACCGACGATGTTGTCCTTGCGCTTGATCATGGTCGCCACGTCCATCTTCACGCCGGTGGTCGAAATGCCGTGCATGACGAAGGAATGGCTGGCCTGTTCGTAAAGCTCCGAGGACTGCAGCAGCGCCTTGGACGGAATGCAGCCGACATTGAGGCAGGTGCCGCCGAGGCGGACTTCCCCCTTCGGGTCGGCGTAGGACTCGGACTCGATGCAGGCCGTCGACAGGCCAAGCTGTGCGGCACGGATCGCTGCAACATAACCACCGGGGCCGCCGCCGATGACGACGACGTCGAATTGCTTGTTTGCCATTTCAGCCTCCGAAGGGCCGCCCCGAGGAGGCGGCCTTGTTCAACATGGAGCCGGCCTGAGCCGGCGAACTTCCGTCACCCCTTCCCGCAGGGAAGGGGCTGGGGGATGGGTCCTTCAGGGTTAGACGTCGAGCAGGAGGCGGGCCGGATCTTCCAGCGCTTCCTTCATGGTGACCAGGCCGAGCACCGCTTCGCGGCCGTCGATGATGCGATGGTCGTAGGACAGCGCGAGGTAGTTGATCGGGCGGATCACGATCTGGCCGTTCTCCACCACCGCACGGTCCTTGGTCGCATGCACGCCGAGGATGGCAGACTGCGGCGGATTGATGATCGGCGTCGACAGCATCGAGCCGAAAGTGCCGCCGTTGGAAATCGAGAAGGTGCCGCCGCTGAGGTCTTCCAGCGAAAGCTTGCCGTCCTTGGCCTTGGAGCCGAACTCGGCGATCTTCTTTTCGATCTGCGCCAGGCTCATCTGGTCGGCATCGCGCAGGATCGGCACCACCAGGCCGCGCGGGCTGCCCACTGCAATGCCGATGTCGAAGTAGCCGTGATAGACGATGTCGTTGCCGTCTACCGAAGAATTGATCACCGGGTACTTCTTCAATGCGGCGACCGCCGCCTTGACGAAGAAGGACATGAAGCCGAGCTTGACGCCATGTTCCTTCTCGAAGCGTTCCTGGTATTTCTTGCGCATCTCCATCACCGGGGCCATGTTGACCTCGTTGAAGGTGGTCAGGATGGCGTTGGTGGATTGCGACTGCACCAGGCGCTCGGCGACTCGCGCGCGCAGGCGCGACATCGGCACGCGCTGTTCCGGACGGTCGGCGATGATGGCGTCGGCATTGATCACATTGGGCTGAGGCAAGGCCGGCTTGGCAGCAGAAGTCGGCGCTGGCGACACGGCGGCTTTTGGTGTCGCAGCGAGCTTGGCGCCGCCGCTGACGTCTTCCTTCAGAATCCGCCCGCCGCGACCCGAACCCTGTACGTCGGCGGCAGAGATGCCTTTCTCGTCCATGATCTTGCGCGCCGCCGGCATCGCGGTCGCGGCAGTCGCGGCGGCCGGCGCGGGCGCTGCGGCAGCGGCCGGCTTTGCGGCAGCCGGCGCGGCGACGGCGCCCTTGGCTTCCGTATCGATATGGGCGATGACTTCGCCGGAAGCCACGGATTCACCATTGGCCTTGATGATCTTGACGATCACGCCGGAGTCCGGCGCAGGCAGTTCCAGCACCACCTTGTCGGTCTCGATGTCGATCAGGTTCTGGTCGCGGGCGACGGCATCGCCCTCCTTGATGTGCCAGGTCGACAGGGTGGCTTCGGCCACCGATTCGGACAGCTGGGGGACTTTGACTTCGATGATCATGATTTCTCCGTTATTCCTTGATGCCGAGAGCAGCGTTGACGACTTCCTTCTGCTGCTGGACGTGTTTGGCCGCATAGCCGACGGCCGGGGACGGCGATGAGGGACGCGCCACCGCATCGAGTGTCTGGCCCTTCTTGATCAGCCGCTCCAGGCGATGGTGCTTGGCGTACCAGGCGCCCTGGTTCATCGGCTCTTCCTGGCACCAGATCAGTTCCTTGAGGTTGGGATACTTCTCCATCTCCTCAAACAGCCGGCGGTCGTCAAAGGGATACAGCTGCTCGACACGCACCACAACGACGTTGTCGACCTTCTTTTCCCGGCGCGCGGCGAGCAGGTCGAAATACACCTTGCCGGCGCAGGTGACCATGCGCGTGATCTTCTTCGGGTCGACCTTGTCGATCTCGCCGATGATGGTCTGGAAGGTGCCGTTGGCCAGTTCCTCGAGCGAACTCGTGGCATCCTTGTGGCGCAGCAGCGACTTCGGCGTCATCACCACCAGCGGCTTCCTCTGCTTGCGCAGCATCTGCCGGCGCAGCATGTGATAGACCTGCGCCGCATTCGATGGCACGCAGACTTCCCAGTTGAAATCGGCCGAAAGCTGCATGTAGCGCTCAAGTCGGGCCGAGGAATGCTCCGGACCCTGGCCTTCGTAGCCGTGCGGCAGCAGCATCACGAGGCCGCAGCCGCGGCCCCACTTGGCTTCGCCCGAGGACAGGAACTGGTCGATGACCACCTGGGCGCCATTGGCGAAATCGCCGAACTGGGCCTCCCAGACCACCATTTCGTTGGGCGCCGCCGTGGCGAAACCATACTCGAAGGCCAGCACGGCTTCCTCGGACAGCACCGAGTCGAAGCACATGAAGCGCCCCTGGTGCTCCTGGATGTTCTGCAGAGGCCAATAGGTGCCCTCGTCCCACTTCTCGCGGTTCTGGTCGTGCAGGGCGGCATGGCGATGGAAGAAGGTGCCGCGTCCGACGTCTTCGCCCGACACGCGAATGTTGTAGCCGGCGGAGACCAGCGAGGCGTAGGCCAGATTCTCGGCCATACCCCAGTCCACCGGCGCCTTGCCCTCACCCATCAGCTTGCGGTCGTCGATGATCTTCTGTACGCGGGAGTGCAGCGTGAAATTTGGCGGGACCGTGGTGAGTTGCCTGGCCAGACGCTGCATTTCGGTCATCGATACCGTGGTGTCGCATTTCTCGGTGTAGGGCACGCCGATATGGGGCGTCCAGTCGATGGAGAACTTGCTCTGGTAGTCGCTGATCACCGGGTCGATCAGGTGGCGGCCTTCGTCCAGCGCCGCGCGGTAATCCTTGATCATCTGCTCGGCATCGCCCTCGCCTATCACGCCCTGAGCCTGCAACTTGTCGGCGTATAGCTTGCGCGGGCCGGGATGCTGGGCGATCTTCTTGTACATCAGGGGCTGCGTCACCATCGGCTCGTCCTGCTCGTTGTGGCCGAGCTTGCGGAAGCAGACGATGTCGATCACGACGTCCTTCTTGAATTCCTGGCGGTACTCCATGGCGATCTGGGTCACCAGCGCCACGGCCTCCGGGTCGTCGCCATTGACGTGGAAAATCGGCGCTTCGATCATCTTGAAGATGTCGGTGCAATACAGCGAGGAGCGGTAATCGCGCAGGTCGGAAGTGGTGAAGCCGATCTGGTTGTTCACCACGATATGCACCGTACCGCCCGTACCATAGCCGCGCGTGTTGGAGAAATTCAGCATCTCCTGGTTGACGCCCTGCCCAGCCACCGCCGCGTCGCCGTGGATCAGCACCGGCAGCGCCTGCATCTTGCCATCAACGCCGCGGCGCACCTGGCGCGCATACACCGAACCGGCGACCACAGGATTGACGATTTCTAGGTGCGATGGATTGAACGCCAGCGTCAGATGCACCGGGCCGCCCGGCGTGCCGACGTCGGACGAGTAACCCATGTGGTACTTGACGTCACCCGCCGACAAGGCCTGCTTCTTCTTGCCCTCGAACTCGTCGAACAGCATCGAGGGCAATTTCCCCAGCGTATTTACCAGGACATTCAGGCGGCCGCGGTGGGCCATGCCGATGACCATTTCCTGCACGCCGACGGTGCCGGCGGTGCGGATCAACTGATCCATCGCCAGGATCAGGGCTTCGCCGCCTTCGAGCGAAAAACGCTTCTGGCCGACGTACTTGGTGTGCAGGTAACGCTCCAGGGTCTCGGCGTGTGTAAGTTGCACCAGGAAGCGCTTCTTGTCGTCGGCGCTGTAGGCCGGCGTGCCGCGAATCGGTTCCAGCTTGCCCTGCAGCCAGCGCTTCTGACCCACGTCGGAGAGGTACATGAACTCGGCGCCGATGGTGCCGCAGAAGGTCTGCCGGCAGGCTTCCAGAATCTCCCGCAGCGTCGCTGATTCGGGCACGGCCGCAAACGATCCGGTCTGGAACACCTGGCCGAGATCGGCTTCGGTAAAGCCGTAATGCGAGGGCTCAAGTTCGGCCACTGCCGGACGTTCCGCGCGCTTCAAAGGATCCAGTTGTGCCCAGCGGTTGCCGAGGAAGCGGTAGGCATTGATCATCTGCAATACCTTGATCTGCTTGCCGTCCGACTGCGCCGTCGCCCGTCCCGCTTGAAGCGTTCCATCCTTGGCGCGCTGCGCGAAGGAAGTGATCACGGGGTAATGGGCGACGTCCGGCCCGGTGTAGTTGCCGGCACCCGGCAGTGTGCCGAGCTTGTCGAAATAATCACGCCATGCCGGCTCGACGGAAGCCGGATTGGCGAGGTAGGCGTCGTACAGCGCCTCGATGTACGGCGTATTGGTGCCGAACAGATACGAATTGGACAGCATCTGCTTCATCATTGCATCACCTGATCCTGTATGAGGGAAAAAAACCGGGGGGCGTCAAAGGCCCCCCATTCTTGTAGTCGCGGAAGTTCAGCGCTGGGCCAGGGGCTTCACATCGCGGCGCGCCGCCCCGATGTAAAGCTGGCGCGGACGGCCGATCTTGTACTCCGGATCGGTAATCATTTCTTCCCACTGCGTCATCCAGCCGACGGTACGCGCCAGTGCGAAGATGCAGGTGAACATCGAGGTCGGAATGCCAAGCGCCTTCTGCACGATGCCGGAATAGAAGTCGACGTTCGGGTAGAGCTTCTTCTCGACGAAGTAGGGATCTTCGAGCGCGATCTTTTCGAGTTCCTTCGCCAGCTTGAACAGGCGATCGTTTTCCAGGCCCAGTTCGGCCAGAACGTCAGCGCAAACCTTGCTCATCAGCTTTGCGCGCGGATCAAAGTTCTTGTACACGCGATGGCCGAAGCCCATGAGCTTGAATGTGTCGTTCTTGTCCTTGGCGCGCTTGATGTACTCGCCGACGCGCGAGACGTCGCCGATTTCCTCGAGCATTTCGAGGCAGGCCTCGTTGGCACCGCCGTGCGCCGGCCCCCAGAGGCAGGCAATCCCTGCCGACATGCAGGCAAAGGGGTTGGCACCGGAGGAACCGGCCAGCCGCACGGTCGAGGTCGAAGCATTCTGCTCGTGGTCGGCGTGGAGCGTAAAGATGGTATCAAGAGCGTGGGTCAGCACCTTGTTCGGTTTGAATTCCTCGCAAGGCGTGCCGAACATCATGTGCATGAAGTTCGCCGTGTAGTCGAGGTCGTTGCGCGGATACATGAAGGGCTGGCCGGTGTTGTACTTGTAGGCCATGGCAACGATGGTGGGCAGTTTTGCAACCAGGCGAATGAAGGACACATTGCGCTCGGCAGGATCAGTGAAGTCGACCGCATCGTGGTAGAAGGCCGCCAGGGCACCGACCACGCCGACCATAACGGCCATCGGGTGCGCGTCACGACGGAAGCCCTGGTAGAACTTGACCAGTTGCTCGTGCACCATGGTATGGTTCTTGATCGTATTCTCGAACTTGACCTTCTGGCCCACGTCCGGCAATTCGCCGTTCTTGAGGAGATAGGCGACCTCGAGGAAGTTGCAGTTCTCCGCCAGTTGCTCGATCGGGTAGCCGCGATACAGCAACTCTCCCTTGTCGCCGTCGATGAAGGTCACCTTCGACTGGCAGCTTGCCGTGGAAAGAAAACCGGAGTCGTATGTGAATAAGCCGGTCTTGGCACCGAGGGTGCGGATGTCGATTACGTCATTGCCGTGGACACCGACCATTACCGGGAATTCAAAGGACTTGCCATCAATAGTCAGCGTTGCTGTGCGATTTGTGCTCATGATCAGATCCTCTTTCAGCTCTGTTGATTGCCGTTATTACTCGAAATTGGCCATGGGAGAAACTTCCCGCAACCGCTCAATCATTGCCGCCAGCTGCGGATCGTCGGTGGCATCCCTGCCGCTCACCAGCGCCCACAGATCGTGGTCTTCCAACTCCAGCAAACTTTCCAGCACCTTCTCTCCTTGCGCGTCGAGAGTGTCTTCGTAGCGCTCCCAGAAGCGGTCAAACACCAGATCCAGTTCCAACAGAGCGCGCCGGCAATGCCATTTCAGGCGATTGATGCGTGCCCTGCGATCTTCTGCCACGGTCAGACGGCCCGCCTGACCATCATTTCCTTGATTTTTCCGATCGCCTTGGTCGGGTTCAGACCCTTCGGGCAGACATCGACGCAGTTCATGATGGTGTGGCAGCGGAACAAGCGATAGGGATCTTCCAGGTCGTCGAGGCGCTCGGCGGTCGCCTGGTCGCGCGTGTCGGCGATGAAGCGATAGGCGGCGAGCAGGCCGGCCGGGCCGACGAACTTGTCGGGGTTCCACCAGAAGGACGGGCAGGATGTCGTGCAACAGGCACAGAGGATGCACTCGTAGAGACCGTTGAGTTCTTCGCGATCCTCGGGCGACTGCAGGCGCTCGCGTTCGGGCGGCGGGTCGTTGTTGATCAGGTAGGGCTTGATCGAGTTGTACTGCTTGAAGAACTGCGTCATGTCCACGATCAGGTCGCGGATCACCGGCAGGCCGGGCAGCGGACGCAACACGATGGGCTTGCCCTCGGGGAAGCTGTCCATCGCGGTAAGGCAGGCCAGGCCGTTCTTGCCGTTGATGTTCATCGCGTCGGAGCCGCAGACGCCTTCGCGGCAGGATCGGCGGAAGGAAATGGAATCATCCTGGGCCTTGAGCTTGACCATGGCATCAAGCAGCTTGCGATCCGTGGATTCAAGCTCCACGGAGATGTCCTGCATGTAGGGCTTGGCGTCCTGATCCGGATCGTAACGATAGATCTTGAACTGGACGGTACGGTTGGCGTTCGTCATCGTCATTCCTTGTTATCGTGAAGCACGCCGTTCACCGCAGCGGGTGATATACGAGCGAAGCGAGCCAATTGGAAGCCTCCCCGCGAGGGGGCGAGGAGGGGTTTCGCACCGCACGCGGTGCGCCGCCGCAGCCGGCTGGCTGTGCAAAGCCAGCCGTGGGCCGCGAAGCGGACGGGAGGGGCGGGCCCATTTGCCAGCCTGGTGAGCATCGATGGTCGGATGTTTCATGATCTTGGGCGATTGATCGAAGTCATGAGCGTCAGTAGGCGCGCTTCTTGAGCTCGATGGTGTCGACGCTCATCGGCTTCATCTGTACCGGCTTGTAGTCGAGGCGATTTCCTTCGCGATACCACAGCGTGTGTTTCAGCCAGTTCTTGTCGTCGCGACCGTCCGGCGTCTCGGGACAGTCGACCGCATCGTCGCGCACATGGGCGCCGCGCGACTCGGTGCGGGCGTTGGCCGAGACGATGGTGGCCTTGGCGACTTCGATCAGGTTGTCGAGTTCCAGCGCCTCGATGCGGGCCGTATTGAACACCATCGACTTGTCCTTGATCTGTGTCTGCGCCACCTGGCCGGCGATCTCGTCGATGCGCGCAACACCTTCGGCCAGCATGTCCTTGAAGCGGAACACGCCGGCATGCTTCTGCATCGTGCGTTGCATAGCCAGGCGCGTCTCGTGCACGTCGGCGCCGTCCTTCTGGTTGTTCAGGCGGACAACGCGGGCCAGGGTGCGGTCGATTGCTTCCTGCGCCAGCGGCTTGTGAGATTTGACGTTGGCGCGCAGGTCATTGACCGCTGTTTCGCCGGCCGACTTGCCGAACACCAGCAGGTCGAGCAGCGAGTTGGTGCCGAGGCGATTGGCGCCATGCACGGAAGCGCAGGCGCATTCACCGGCGGCATAGAAGCCATGTACCGGCTCGCTCTGGTTGCCGCCCTTGGGCACGACCACCTGACCCAGGTAGTTGGTCGGAATGCCGCCCATCTGGTAATGGCAGGTCGGCACCACCGGCAGCGGTTCCTTGAGGCAATCGACGCCGGCGAACTGGATGCCGATCTCGTGAATGCCCGGCAGGCGCTTCATGATGGTCTCGGGCGGCAGGTGGGTGATGTCGAGCAGCACGAAATCCTTGTTCGGACCGCAGCCGCGGCCTTCGTTGATCTCGGTGGTCATTGCCCGCGAGACCACGTCGCGCGAGGCCAGGTCCTTGGCGTTCGGCGCATAGCGTTCCATGAAGCGCTCGCCGTCGGAGTTGCGCAGGATGCCACCCTCGCCGCGCACGCCCTCGGTGATCAGCACGCCAGCACCGGCGACGCCGGTCGGGTGGAACTGCCAGAACTCCATGTCTTCGAGCGGTATCCCGGCACGCGCCGCCATGCCGACGCCGTCGCCGGTGTTGATGAAGGCATTGGTCGAGGAGTAGTAGATGCGCCCCGCTCCGCCCGTGGCAAAGATGGTCGCCTTGGCATGAAAGACGACGATCTCGCCGGTTTCCATGTCCATGGCAGTGACGCCCATGACATCGCCTTCGGCATCGCGCACCAGGTCCAGCGCCTGCCATTCGACGAAGAACTGGGTATTGACCTTGATGTTGCGCTGATACATCGCATGCAGCATGGCGTGACCGGTGCGGTCGGCGGCGGCGCAGGAACGGCGCACCGGCTTCTCGCCGAAATTAGACATGTGGCCGCCGAAGGGACGCTGATAGATCTTGCCGTTGTCGAGGCGGTCGAAAGGCATGCCATAGTGTTCGAGTTCAACGACGACTTCATTTGCCTTGCGGCACATGAACTCGATCGCATCCTGGTCGCCGAGCCAGTCGGAACCCTTGACGGTGTCGTACATGTGCCAGTGCCAGTGGTCCTCCTCGGAATTTCCCAGGCTGGCGGCGACGCCGCCCTGCGCCGCCACGGTGTGCGAGCGGGTAGGGAAAACCTTGGTCAGCACGGCGGTCTTGAAGCCGGCTTCGGAAAGCTGGATCGCGGCACGCAGGCCGGCGCCGCCGGCGCCGACGATGACCGCATCGAATTTGCGAACGGAATATTGCACGGTCATAGTCTCCAGATGATCTGTATCGCCCAGCCGGCGTAGCCGACCAGAGCCAGCAGCGTAATCACGTGCAGGAACAGACGTAGCGCCGCGGAATTGAGGTAGTCCATCCAGATGTCGCGCACACCGACCCAGGCGTGCCAGCAAAGGCTGACGATGAACAGAAAGCTGATGAAGCGGATGAAGCCATTGGACATGAAGGCCTGCCAGGCTTCGCGCGATGCCATGGCGCCGCTCAGCGCGGCGGCGAAGATGACCAGCGTGAATACGGCCATGACGACGCCGGTGATGCGCTGCGCCAGCCAATCCTTGAGGCCATAGCCGGCCCCGACAACGAGACGTTTCATGTCAGTAGGCTCCCAGGAGTTTGAGGCCGAAGATGGCGGTCAGCACCAGGCTCACGACCATCACCGCGACAGCCGAACTGTGCGCCTGCTCCTTCTCGACGCCAACGTGGATGTCGATCAGCAGGATGCGGATGCCCATGCAGAAGTGATGCAGGAAGGCCCAGATCAGGCCCAGCAGTATCAGTTTGGCCAGCCAGTTGCCGGTGACGGCATTGAACGTTTCGACGTTTTGCTGCGTCGATCCCAGGGAAAGCTGAAGCAGCCAGATCAGCACGGGAAGCATCATAAACAGGCCGGCACCGCTGACGCGATGCAAAATCGACGCGTAGCCGGCAAGAGGCAGCCGGATCTGGTGAAGCGCCAAATGCTTGGGACGCTGTTTGGTCATCTCTGGCATAAGAAAAAGTCTCCGGTTTGATGCGCTGCACTATAAGACAATTCATTAAAGTTGAAAACAAAATCTATGTTCATTTCTAGCCGAGTTCGTTGAAGTAGCAGTGATCGTTGGTTGAATACAGGCCGCGGCGCCACTCCACCGGTTTGTCGGCGTAGGAAAAGCTGACGCGTTCGACCGAAAGCAACGGGCTGCCCTCGGTTACGTTCAGCAATTCCGCGCTGGCACGATCGGCAGGCACGGCACGCAGACGCTCCTCGGCGCGGATCATGCGGACGCCGAACTGGTTTTCAAAAAAACTGTAAAGCGAACCTTTGTAGTCACGCAGCATTTCCAGGGTCACCGCGCCGAAAATGCTGCCGGGGAGGTAGATCTCGTCGACCACCACGGGCTTACCGGAGAATTTCAGCAGGCGGCGCACGATAGTGATCGGGTCGCCGATGTTCAGTTCAAGCATGCGCGCGACTTCCGGCCCGGCCTTGGCCCGCCAGCACTCGAGAGGCACACTTTGGGTCTGCTCGATGCCACCCGCCAGCGGCACCACGCGCAAAAAGCGGAAAAAGGCGCGCGGATCGTCATGGGACGCGACGAAGGTTCCCTTTCCCTGCCGGCGCAGAAGCAGATTTTCCGCCGCCATTTCATCAATGGCCTTGCGCACCGTCCCTTGACTGACATTGAAACGTATGGCCAGCTCGGACTCACTGGGAATCGCCTCTCCCGGGCGCCATTCACCGGATTCAAGCCGCTGAATGAGCAGATTCTTGATCTGCCGGTACAAGGGGCTGAATGTCGGCGATGACGAGGCGCCGAATGAAGCGTCTTTCGACGACATCATGTTTTGACCTCTGAGCGGTGGCGCATTGGAGTTGTTCGCTTTTTCGTTAGTGAAAATGCAGCACGGGGCTCATTTGAACATATTTTCCTGTACAGGTCCACACCATGTCTTATGTCTTATATAAGATATCTGTTAGCTATTGACACAGCGCAGCATAGTTCTTAAACTGCAAACCATTGATCGTGTCGTAATATTCGTTTCAGGGGCGACAGCACCCCCCCTGCCCGATCAGCCGGCGTACCTGAAGTCTTGACCAATCGATTCAACCTGATACAGGAGTTTTACAAATGGCAAAAGCCCCCGTTCGTGTAGCAGTGACCGGCGCAGCCGGCCAAATCGGATATGCCCTTGTGTTTCGTATCGCTGCCGGCGAAATGCTGGGCAAGGACCAGCCGGTCATTCTCCAGATGCTCGAACTGCCGATGGAGAAGGCCCAGGCAGCACTCAAAGGCGTGATGATGGAACTCGACGACTGCGCCTTCCCGACGCTGGCCGGCATGGTCGGTACCGACGATCCCAGGGTCGCCTTCAAGGATGCCGATTACGCCCTGCTGGTCGGCGCCAAGCCGCGCGGCCCGGGCATGGAGCGCAAGGACCTGCTGATGGAAAACGCCAAGATCTTCATCGAACAGGGCAAGGCGTTGAACGACGTTGCCTCGCGCAATGTCAAAGTACTGGTGGTCGGCAATCCGGCCAACACCAACGCCTATATCGCCATGAAATCCGCCCCCAGCCTGCCCGCGAAAAACTTCACCGCCATGCTGCGCCTCGACCACAACCGCGCCATCTCTCAACTGGCGACGCGTACCGGCAAGGCCGTGTCCGACGTAGAAAAGATGATCGTCTGGGGCAACCACTCGCCCACAATGTATCCGGACGTACGTTTCTGCAGCGTCGCCGGAAAAGCAGCACCCGAAGCCATCGGCGACGACACCTGGTATCGCGAAACCTACATTCCCACCGTCGGCAAGCGCGGTGCGGCCATCATCGCCGCCCGCGGCGCCTCGTCGGCCGCCTCGGCCGCCAACGCCGCCATCGATCATATGCATGACTGGGCGCTGGGCACCAACGGCAAATGGGTAACCATGGGCGTCTCGTCCGACGGCAGCTACGGCATCCCGAAGGGCATCATCTACGGCGTCCCGGTCACTTGCGACGGTGGCGAGTACAAGCGCGTCGAAGGCCTGGCCGTCGACGACTACTCGCGCACGATGATGGACAAGACCCTTGCCGAACTGCAGGAAGAGCAGGCCGGCGTCGCCGGACTTCTGGGCTGATGAAGAGCGGCAGGATGATACGGGCCACCGATATCTTCCGGACATGAGCCCGCCTCTTCATCCTGCCGCGGTCCTTTACCGGAGCGCCAGGCGGTTTCCGGCGCTCGCCGCCTGCGAACACTACGCAGGATCCGAAAAAACCTTGCGCAAGGCGCTTCAATTGCAATCGGAACTGCACATCGACGACCGGCCGCTGTTCGACGTCACGGCCGATTGCGAAGATGGCGCGCCGGCGGGCCGCGAAAGCGAACATGCGGCGATGATCGCCGACCTGCTGCTCGACCCGGCGAACCGCTATGGACGGCTCGGCGCCCGCATCCACGACGTAAGCCATGCGCACTGGCGCAACGACCTGCAGACCATCGTCGGTCGTGCCGGACAGCAGGTCGCCTATATCGTCCTGCCCAAAGTCGCCAATGCAGCCGATGCACTGACCCAGATCGCCGCGCTCGACGAGGTTCGTGCCAGGCGCGGCATAGAGCGGGAAATTCCGGTCCATGTCCTGATCGAAACACCCGGCGCGCTGCATGAAGTCTGGCAGATCGCCACTCTGCCCCATGTCGAATCCATAGACTTCGGCCTGATGGATTTCGTCAGCGCCCATCATGGCGCGATTCCCGGTAGCGCGATGCGTTCGCCCGGCCAGTTTTCCCATCCGCTGATTGCCCGCGCCAAGTGCGACATCGCCGCTGCGGCACTTGGCAATGGCGTCGTTCCGGCGCACAACGTGACCACGGAACTCAATGACCCCGACGTCGTGCGCGAGGACGCGCGCCGCGCCAGGAACGAGTTCGGCTTCCTGCGCATGTGGAGCATCCACCCTAGCCAGATCCAGCCTATCGTCGAAGCCATGCGGCCCGATTTCGCCGAAGTCACCGAAGCCGCCGGCATCCTGCTCGCCGCACAGAATGCAGACTGGGGACCGATTTCCCGGGACGGCAAGCTGCACGACCGCGCCTCCTACCGCTACTACTGGGAACTGCTGCGGCGCGCACATGCCACCGGCGCCCAACTGCCGGCAGAGGCCCGGCACAGATTCTTTCACCCCGCAGCACCAGACCCGCACGTTTCCCACTGATTTCAACGAGAGGACGTCATCATGCTTTTAGCTTATCGCCAACACGTCGCCGAACGCGCCAGCCTTGGCATCCCGCCGCTACCGCTTTCCAAGCAACAGACCGGAGAACTGGTGGCCTTGCTGAAGAATCCGCCCAAGGGCGAGGAGGCCTTCCTGGTCGACCTGATCACCCAGCGCGTGCCGGCCGGCGTTGATGACGCGGCCAAGATCAAGGCCGAGTTCCTCGCCCGCGTGGCGAAGGGCGAAGAAGGCTGCGCGCTGATTTCACGGGAGAAGGCCACCGAACTCCTCGGCACCATGGTTGGCGGCTACAACGTCAAGCCGCTGATCGACGTCCTCGACGATGCCGTGGTCGGCGCCGTCGCGGCCAAGGCGCTGAAATCAACGTTGCTGATGTTCGACTTCTTCCACGATGTCGCCGAGAAGGCCAAGGCCGCGAATGGGACAAACTCGGCCAATGCCAGGTCCGTGATGCAGTCCTGGGCCGATGCCGAATGGTTTACGCAGCGTCCGGAAGTGCCGAAGAAGATTTCGGTTACCGTGTTCAAGGTCACCGGCGAAACCAATACCGACGACCTCTCGCCTGCGCCCGACGCCTGGAGCCGCCCCGACATTCCGCTGCACGCGCTGGCGATGCTGAAGAATGCCCGCGACGGCATCACGCCCGAGAAACCCGGCGAGCGCGGCCCGATGAAACTGATCGAAGACCTGAAAAAGAAAGGCCACGCGGTCGCCTATGTCGGCGACGTGGTCGGCACCGGATCCAGCCGCAAATCGGCCACCAACTCCGTGCTGTGGTGGACCGGTGACGACATTCCCTTCGTCCCCAACAAGCGCTACGGCGGCTTCTGCCTCGGCAACAAGATCGCCCCGATCTTCTTCAACACCCAGGAAGACGCCGGCGCCTTCCCCATCGAGTGCGATGTCGCGCAGATGAACATGGGCGACGTGGTTGATATCTTCCCTTATGACAAGAAGGTCGAGAAGAACGGCGCGACGATTTCCACCTTCGACTACAAGTCGGAAGTGCTGCTCGACGAAGTCCGCGCCGGCGGCCGCATCAACCTGATCATCGGCCGCGCGCTGACCGCCAAGGCGCGAGAATTCCTCGGCCTGCCTGCCTCCACACTGTTCCGTCTGCCGCAGCCGCCTGTGGATTCCGGCAAGGGTTTCTCGCTGGCACAGAAGATGGTCGGCCGTGCCTGCGGCTTCCCCGAAGGCAAGGGCGTGCGCCCGGGTACCTACTGCGAGCCGAAGATGACCTCGGTCGGCAGCCAGGACACCACCGGCCCGATGACCCGCGACGAGCTGAAAGACCTCGCCTGCCTCGGCTTCTCCGCCGACCTGGTGATGCAGTCCTTCTGCCACACCGCCGCCTATCCGAAGCTGGTCGACGTCAAGACCCACCGCACCCTACCCTCCTTCATCACCGCGCGTGGCGGCATCAGCCTGCGCCCCGGCGACGGCGTGATCCACTCCTGGCTCAACCGCCTGCTGCTGCCTGATACGGTCGGCACCGGCGGCGACAGCCATACCCGCTTCCCGATCGGCATCTCCTTCCCGGCCGGCTCCGGCCTGGTGGCCTTCGCCGCCGCCACCGGGGTCATGCCGCTGGACATGCCCGAATCCGTGCTGGTGCGCTTCAAGGGCAAACTGCAGCCCGGCATCACGCTGCGCGACCTGGTCAACGCGATTCCGCTCTATGCCATCAAGGCGGGCCTTCTGACGGTTGCCAAGCAGGGCAAGAAGAACATCTTCTCCGGGCGCATCCTCGAAATCGAAGGCTTGCCCGACCTCAAGGTGGAACAGGCTTTCGAGCTTACCGACGCCTCCGCCGAGCGTTCCGCCGCCGGTTGTGCCGTGCGCCTCAACAAGGAGCCGATCGTCGAGTACATGCGCTCCAACATCACCCTGATGAAGTGGATGATCGCCGAAGGTTATGACGACAAGCGCGCCCTTGGCCGCCGCGTCAAGGCCATGGAAGCCTGGATCGCCAGTGGCACCCTGCTCGCGCCCGATGCCGATGCCGAATACGCCGCCGTGATCGAGATCGATCTGGCTGACGTCAAGGAGCCGATCCTGGCTTGCCCGAACGACCCGGACGACGTCAAGATCCTCTCCGAAGTCGCCGGCGAGAAGATTGACGAAGTATTCATCGGCAGCTGCATGACCAACATCGGCCACTTCCGCGCTGCCGGCAAGGTGCTCGAAGGGAAGACCGACATCCCGACCCGCCTGTGGATCGCGCCGCCGACCAAAATGGACGCCATGATTCTCAATGAGGAGGGCTACTACGCGATCCTCGGCAAGTCCGGCGCGCGCATGGAAATGCCCGGCTGTTCTCTTTGCATGGGCAATCAGGCGCAGATCAAGAAGGGCAGCACGGCGGTATCGACCTCGACCCGCAACTTCCCCAACCGGCTCGGCATCGACACCCGCGTCTATCTCTCGTCGGCAGAACTCGCGGCGGTGACTGCGCTGATGGGCCGCATTCCGACCGTTGCCGAGTACATGGAGCAGGTCAAGTCGCTCGAAGCCAAGTCCGCCGACGTCTATCGCTACATGAACTTCGACCAGATCGCCGAGTTCAAGGAACTGGCGGATACGGTGACGGTGTAAGCGGCATTCCGGCGCCGTAGTACCGGTGCCGACTTTTAAGGCCGTAAAGAAAAAAGCCCCCGACGGGAAATCGTCGGGGGCTTTTTCACAGCGTCACGAAATGTTCCGGACCTACGGACGGGCTTCCTCGATCACGCCGAGAATGCCGTTGATGGTTGCCAGCCGGTCGGGATCCAATCCGCTGGCCGCAAAATCAATCCCGTAATTCTTTTCAAGAAACATCACGATCTCGATGATCGCCAATGAATCGATCAATCCGGAAGTGACCAAGCTCTCGTCCAGCCCGACACTCTCGATGGCCTTGCCGGGCTTCTGTATGGTCCGCAGGAAATCGATCAGGGCCTGCAAGCGTTGCTGCCGGTCGTCAGCCATCAGGTGTTCTCCCCGGCGAGAATCCGGTTCAGATCGATAGCCGCAATATTGGCACAGGCGGCCTTCACCGCATCGCGGTTGATCTTGCCTCGCGAGGTGCGCGGAATTTCCTCTATCACCCACCAGCGCACCGGCATCTTGTGCTCCGCCAGATGCGACTTCATCCAGCTATAGAGCGCCCTGATCGTGGAATCATCCTTGTTGCTGAGAACAACCGCAATTCCGATCGCCTGACCGTAGATTTCGTCATCGAGCGCGAATGTGCAAACGTCGGTGGCGCGTTCGAAACGCTCGACGACGGCATCCACATCGGCGGGGTAAATCTTCATCCCGCCCTTGTTGATTTCATCGCGCTCCCTGCCGCGCAAGGCCAGCCGGCCGCGCTCATCGATCGCGCCGATGTCGCCGGTCAGGAACCAGCCGTCGCTGACCGCCAGCCTGGTCAGGTCGTCACGCTGGAAGTAGCCCTTCATCAAGGCCGGCGTATTGAGCCAGACGAAGCCCGATTCGCCGGGCTGGCACTCATCGGCCGGGTTCAGCGGGACCGTTGCGTCGGAGGTTCGCATGACCTTGATGATCGCGCCCCAGCCCTCGCCGATCAGGCCGTCCTCGGCGTCGCAATCGGCATCGCTCAGGCCGGCGACCCAGCTGCCTGTCTCGGTAATGCCGTAGGCATTGCACACCTGGCGCGTGCCGGTCCAGGTCCGGATATCGTTCCAGGCGTGGGCCGACAACGGGGCCGATCCGCAATGCACCCGCTGCAGGGTTTTGGCCTGCGGCGGTTTGGACAGCTTCAGCGCGAGTTTCCAGATGGCCGGCACCGACGACATGAAGGTGATCCGGTTGTCATCGAGCAGCTTGCCCAACCGCATGATGATCTCCGGCTTGAACGGCGGCGTGATGAACAGGTCCTTGCCAGACAGCCAGGGGAAGAGGCAGTTGCAGATCAGGCCGTGGCCGAAATGCGTCGGCAGCAGGCAAAGCGTGCGCGCAAAGGCCTCGACGCCGATCGAGTCGCGCAGGCCCATCCAGCGGGCGCGCAGCGAGCGATGCGTATGAACGACGCCTTTCGGTGCCCCCGTCGAACCGGAGGTGAACAGGATCAATGCGTCATCATCCAGCTGGCTCAGGCCGGCCTGAGCTTCCTCGCTGCCGGTATCGGTGGTCTCGAATGCAGGTACGCCTGCTTCTGCAAGCGCCTGGGTCACCATGCCCTCGGTCAGGTGGTCGATCACCGCCAGCTTCGGGATCGCTGCCGCCACCAGGGTCTTGATTTCGAACGGCGTCAGGCGGGCGTCGATCGGCACGGCGCAGGCACCCAGTTTCCAGATGGCAAGCAACTCGGCGAAAAATTCCAGCGAATTGCCGAAGGGCAGGAAGACGCGGTCGCCTCGCGCCAGACCGTGCCGCTGAAAACGCGCAACCCGGCGCGCCACTTGCCCGAGAATCTCCTCGCGATTCCAGGAGCGGCCGCTGACCGGCTCGGCAAGATTTCCGACATTCAGATCAAAAAACATGTGCTATCCCATCCCCTAGAAAACAAAATTATGCAAATCCGAAAAGGCTGAAAAAGAAATTGGTCCGAGCCGTGAAGGACGCACCGCTCCTTACATTCCAGATGAAAAGCAGGCTGAAAAATGTCCACACGCCCGCCATCCGCAGGATTCGACTCGCCCACCCGGATGCCAGCGCCCGCCCGCCCCGGCGTTGCTGCCGCAGCATGGAGACGAATATACCGAATGCCAGCAAAAAGCAGTAGAACATCCGCGAGCGATGCAGATAAATCGCCTCCAGCACTTGGCCATCGACCATCATTCGTTCCAGATTGATCAGGTGGTAATAGGTGTTGCCGACAAACGCCGCGGCAAAAACGGCGGCCCACAGCCGCAAGGTGGGCCAGTTGCGCAATTTCTTGCCCAGTTGCGTGAAGGTGGGAAGGAAGAAGAAATTCGCCAGAATTTCCTTGAAATAGTAGTAATAGCGGTTCCAGAACTCGACTATCGATTCCGCCAGCAGGGGCTTATAGGTGTTGCGGAATACGTTGAAGCCGAACAGGCGCAGGATGGCGATGACCCCATGGCCGTGTATTGCGTGACGCAGCACCTGATGGAAGAGTTCGCAATAGATGCTGGCCCAGGATATCCACAGTCTGGAGTCCGCGCCTTCCTTTTCAAGCATGCGCGCAAGCTTCGGCACCGCCAGCGTGTAGCCGCCCAGTTTCTGAGTCAGTTCGTTGCCCGGGCCGTAAAGCACCCCTTCCATGATGTCCGTGACGACCATCCACAAGGCGCACAGGATCAGCAGCTTTATTCCCGCCAACTGCGATCGGGCCAGTTCCTCTTCGGTTTTTGCTTCGCTGCGCGAGAGGTAGCCGATGCCGCTGCCGTAGGGTGTGTTGGTTCCGCCGTAGATCGGCCACAGGGTGAGCAGGTGGTCGGAGAAGCGCGTTCCGGCCATGCGACCGTACTGCCCGGCGAGAAGCACGTAGGCAAACCGCCAGACCAGGAGCGGAAATATCAAGGCAACGCCGGCCAGTACCTGCCGCCATAGGCCGCTGCCCGGTGCCGTGCTCCACAGTACCACGAGAAACCCCCAGTACATCGAATGCAGGGTCAGTTGGGGATGTTTTCTGACCCACAGCGGCAGGGATGAAAAGCCGGCGGCGGCACGGTAGAGCAACCAGGCGATGGCGAGCAGTGCCAGCGCGACAAGGAGCGCCGCGACAATGCCGTCGGCCGGGCCGGGCAGATTATTCGATTTGACGATGCGCAGCGTGCTCTTGAAGCACACCCAGAGGGCAGCCAGCGCAAGAAAGGCCCGTCGCCTGAAGGGTGTGAGTTGGCGCAAAGCCCAACCCAGCCATGTGCACCACCAGGCAATGACTGCCGGGCTTTCGTGAAACTGGGTGAATTGCTTGATTTGCATGCGGGTGATTCAGGAGGATCGGGCCGGTCGGATAGTGGTATTTGCTGCCATGTGCAACCCGACTAGTCAGGCTGGATCAATTCCGCGATGGATGCAATATGAAGCCTGAATGCAAGCCGCCGGCCGCTTCGAAAGCCCGCAAGGAACCCGCGAACCCGGCTATCGGCCACAAAGAGTTAAAGTATACCAAAGCGCAGGGTCACCGCTCCGGCAAACAAAAGTCCAGCGCAATTTTATGCCCCGACTGGCCCAAAATAGGCAATCCGCAGCGGACCCGGCAGCCGCATCCATGCCGGCCGGCCGTTTCCCATTGAACCCCTGATGTGACAAAAACGCAATGAACCCGTTCCAGAAGCGCACCGCCCTGCGGATTGCCGCTACCAGCGTCCTGATGGCAGCAGTCGCCAGCCCCGTGGCATGGTTTGTCGCGTTGGAAAACGCCGAGGAAGGCATCGTTTCCCTCGCCATGGAAGAATCCGACGGATTGCTGCGGCATTTTGACGCGATCAATCTCAACACCGAGAGTTCCTCGCAGCATGCCATGGCCGCCGCAAAGGCAATTTCAGGCAGCTTGTTCGATATCGCCGAAATCTACGACAGCAAGGGGCTCAAACTCGCCGAGGAGATGACGCCCGAGGGCGAGGCGATCGAGTCATCCCTGCCGCATCATGCGGCCCCCGGTTACGTCACATCCTCCTACGAGAGCATCCGTTTGTCCGGGGACCATTGGGTGCTGCGGGTATTCGTTCCCCTGCGCGCCTCGGAAAAGGATACGACCGGGCCGGTGTCAGGCTATTTCGAGGGCGTCCGCGTCGTTCCCGACTGGCAACGCGAGCAGATATTTTTCAGCTCTCTGATGGCGGCCCTCATGGCCGGGCTGGCTTCCTTGCTCTGCGGTGCCGTGCTCTACCCGGTCGTGGTGCAGCTATCCGCTGAAAACGAGCGCACGGCCCGCGAATTGCTCGATTCGCAGGCTGCCCTGATCGAGGCCCTGCAAAAATCGGAGATCGAACTCGAGGGCAAGATCAGCCTGCGCACCGCCGAGTTGCAGCGCGAGCAGACACGCACCAAGGAATTGCTGTACAACATCCTGCCCATGGAAGTCGCCGATGAGTTGTCCGCCACCGGCAGGGTGCGTCCGGTCCGCCATGAATCGGTGACCATCCTGTTCACGGATTTCAGCCAGTTCACCCAGGCCGTCTCGACCATGCCGGCCGACCGCATGGTCGCCGAGCTCAATGAAATTTTCGAAGCCTTCGACAACATCACCGATGCCTGCGGCGTCGAGAAGATCAAGACCATCGGCGACTCCTACATGGCGGTGGCCGGATTGCCGCAGCCATGCCAGGATCATGCGCACCGCTGCGTACGAGCCGGATTGCAGATGATCGACTATCTGAATGCCAGAAACCGGACCAGCGCATTCAAGTGGTCGCTGCGCGTCGGCATCCATTCCGGTCCGGTCGTGGCCGGCGTTGTCGGCAAGCGGAAATATGCCTTCGATATCTGGGGCGATACCGTCAACATCGCTTCACGCATGGAAAGTTCCGGCGAAATCGGCCATCTCAACATCTCGGCCTACACCTGCGATCTGATCCGCCAGGAATACGATTGCGAATACCGGGGCAAGATCGACGCCAAGGGCAAGGGCAATCTCGACATGTACCTTGTCAGGGGCGTGCGAAACAGCCAAATGGCAAGCAACGTCCAGGGACAGGATTCGGCGTGATGCCGGCCCCGGACCGGCGATCAAAAAACTTTTGCCCCGAGTCCGCCTAGCGCGCTTTACATTGATCCCGAATACACAGCGTGCTGCTGCGGGCGCCGGCTGCGACGGGATAAGTCACACGGGTACCGTTGACGGTTCCATTGATGTACAAACGGCCTGCCTGATCCTTGCTGATACTGACCGGACACGAGCCGTCAACACATTGCTTGGCAGCTGCCGACATGACTTTGCAGACGTCGGTCGCCCTTGCATCGCTTGTCAGCAAAACCAGTCCGGAATCATCGGTACATCGAAATGGCGCGGTACCCGCAACGGCCGCACTGACCGCCAAAACGGTCAGAAGCGCGGAGAGCGCCGGTCTCAGGTAATTCATCTGGTCCCAAGTTTGTTCCAAAGTTGATGGCCCCTCGATTTTAGCAGCCGTGGCGGCCGCGGCAAATTTCCGGCATGGCGGCGAGTCAAAAGCCGGGCAAGCGGAAAGCGCGTTGTCGACAACGCAAAGACCGTGAAATCTCGGTGGAGCCCGTTCTCATTGTGAAGCCCAAGCCGGTAAGATACCGGCTGCCTTCCAACCTCCGGACCTCATCATGAGCGACAAAGACAAGCCCTGCGCCGGTTTCGCCACCCGCGCGATCCACTGCGGCTACGACGCCTACGCCGGCCACGGCTCGCTCAACCCGCCGATCTACCTGAGTTCGACCTATACCTTCCCCACGGTCGAGGACGGCGCGGCGCGTTTTGCCGGCGAGCAGGCCGGCTTCGTCTATTCGCGCGTCGGCAACCCGACCACGGCGCTGCTCGAAGCGCGCCTGGCCGAGCTCGAAGGCGGCGAAGCCGCATTGGCGACGGCCTCCGGCCAGGGCGCCACGACCTCGCTGTTGTGGACCCTGCTCGCGCCCGGCGACGAGATCATCGCCGACAAGACGCTCTACGGCTGCACCTTCGGCTTCCTCAACCACGGTCTGGCGAAATTCGGCGTCAAGGTGACCCACGTCGACCTCACCGATCCGGCCAATCTCGAAGCCGCCATCAATCCGGCGACGCGTGTGGTGTTCTTCGAGTCGCCCGCCAACCCGAACATGCGGTTGATCGACATCGCCGCCGTGGCCGCCATCGCGCGCCGCCACGGGGCACTGACGGTGGTCGACAACACCTATTGCACGCCCTATCTGCAGCGCCCGATCGAACTCGGCGCCGACTTCGTCCTGCATTCCGCGACCAAGTATCTCGGCGGCCACGGCGACCTGCTGGCCGGTGTCATCGTCGGCCCGGCGGAAGCCCTGACCCGGGTCCGCTTTCACGGGCTCAAGGACATGACCGGCGCCGTGCTCTCGGCACAGGACGCCTTCCTCGTGCTGCGCGGCCTCAAGACCCTGGCGCTGCGCATGGACAGGCACTGCGCCAACGCGCAGGGCGTGGCCGAATTCCTGGCTGTGCACCCCAAGGTTGCGCTGGTGCATTTCCCCGGCCTGCCAGGTTTCCCCCAGTTCGAGCTGGCGCGGCGTCAGATGGCGCAGCCCGGCGGCATGATCGCCTTCGAACTCAAGGAAGGCATCGAGGCGGGGCGCCGCTTCATGAACGCACTGCGGCTGTTCACCCGTGCCGTCAGCCTCGGTGATGCCGAAAGCCTGGCCCAGCATCCGGCCAGCATGACGCACTGCTTCTACACGCCGGAAGAACGCGCCGAACACCTGATCGGTGAAGGTCTGGTCAGGCTTTCCGTCGGCCTCGAGGATCTTGCCGACCTGCTGGCCGACCTTGAAAAGGCCATGGAGTCTGCCTGAAACTTTCGTCGCCGTTGCGTCGGCGCCGACTTCCGGCCATCAATCAAAAAGCCCCGCTGGAAATTCTGCGGGGCTTCTTATTGGGCGGCAACCGGTCTGGCGGCAGGCAACTGATTCGGGTCACTGCCACGCCCCTGCCGTCGCTCAGGATAGAGATCGCGGCCCGCTTCATGCACATCGCGGCGCAACTGGCGCCGTTCTTCCTTCGACATTTGCCCGCCGCGCGGTGCGCCGCCATCTCCGGCCGCGAGTTGGGCAGAGCCGGACGCTGGCGCCATGCCCTGCGGCCCGGGCCCTTCGCCGCGGGCGCGCTGCTGACGATTCGGTCCCTGCCCCACGCGTTGCGGACCGGCGCCATTGCCCCGGTCGGGTGGCGGACCGGACTGTCCCTGCGCCGAGGCGTCGAAAGCCAGCAGCAGCAATGCCGCCGCCAACCCTGCCCACTTCGCCCCGCGTCCCGCGTTCACGTCTGCCCTTTCATTCCCATCAGTGAAGGATACTGTAAATCTGCTCGCCTGCAAGCTCGCTGGCCGCCATCAACTGGTCGACCTCCGCTCGCGGCTCGGCGCCCCAGAGCGCCAGCCCGATGCCCAGTGCCATGCTGAAAAACAATACTTTCATGATCGCCTCCGATTGCCGCTTCGCCAATGCCGCTCTTCCGGCACGCTTGCATTCTCGGCGGCGTGCGTAAGGCAATTGTTGCGGACGGCCGGGTTTTGTAATCGTTTGTAAAGTCCGCTGGCAGGATGCGCGCTATCCGGCTAGCATTCAGAATCGATTTCTGAAATAGACTCGAACTCATGAACGAGACCAAAACCAAGATTCTTGTCGTCGATGACGATCTGCGCCTGCGCCAGTTGCTTGAACGCTACCTATCCGAACAGGGTTTCGCGGTCAAGGCCGTGCCCGACGCGCCGGGCATGGATCGCGCTCTGGAGCGCGAGTTCTACGACCTGATCGTGCTCGACCTCATGCTGCCCGGTGAAGACGGCCTCGCCATCTGTCGCCGGCTGCGGGGAGCGGCCAACCCGGTCTGCATCATCATGCTGACCGCCAAGGGCGACGAAGTCGACCGCATCGTCGGGCTGGAAATCGGCGCCGACGATTACCTGCCCAAGCCCTTCAGCCCCCGCGAACTGGTCGCGCGCATTCACGCCGTGCTGCGCCGGCAGGCCGCACCGCCGCCGCCGGGCGCGCCGGCCATTACCGAAGAAAGCGTGAGTTTCGGCAAGGTGACGATCAACCTGGCGACGCGGGAGCTCGAACGGGAAGGAGTGAGCACCATGCTCACCTCCGGCGAATTCGGCCTGTTGCGCGTGCTGCTGGAACATCCGCGCCAGCCGATGAGTCGCGACAAGCTGATGGAACTGGCGCGCGGCCGGGAATATGAAGTATTCGATCGCGCCATCGATGTGCAGATTTCGCGGCTGCGCAAGCTGGTCGAGGAAGATCCGGGCAAGCCGCGCTACATTCAGACGGTGTGGGGCTTCGGCTATGTCTTCGTGCCGGACGGCAGGAAGCACGAGTAGAAACCGGCTGCAATGAAGCTTCTGCCGCGCACGCTGCTGTGGCGCATCTTTCTCCTGCTGACCGTGCTGATGCTGCTCTCGGTCGCCGCCTGGTTCGCCATTTTTCGTGCCTATGAGCGCGAACCGCGCGCCCGGCAACTGGCGCAAACCCTCGTCAGCGTTGCCAACCTCACCCGTGCCGCACTGATATCCGCCCGCCCGGAAGCCCGTCGCGAACTCTTGCGCGATCTGTCCGATCGCGAAGGCATACACATCTATCCCGCCGAGGCGACCGACCGGATCGAGCCCTTGCCCGACCGGTTTTTTCTGCATCGCGTCGAGGAACTGGTCAAGGAACAGCTCGGACCCGCCACCCGCCTGTCCCTCGAGCGCGAAGGCGAGCAGGCTCTGTTCGTGAACTTTCGCATCGACGACAGCGACGAAGGCGACTACTGGCTGGCCCTGCCCCGCGAGCGCATCGATCGGGTATTTCCGCTGAGCTGGCTGGGCTGGGGCGTCGCGGCCCTGCTGCTTTCGCTGTGCGGCGCCTGGCTCATCGTGTTCCGCATCACCCGCCCGCTCAAGGCCCTGCAGGAGGCGGCACGGAAAGTCGGCGCCGGCGAGACGCCGCCCCGCCTTGATGAAGGCGGCCCGACCGAGCTGGCCACCGTCGCCGGCGCCTTCAACCAGATGAGCGCCGACCTGGCGCAGATCGACCAGGATCGCGCCCTGATCCTTGCGGGCGTCTCGCACGACCTGCGCACCCCGCTGACGCGCCTGCGCATGGGCATCGAGATGTCGGCCGACGAGGGCCTGCGCGAAGGCATGACGGCCGACATCGAGGAAATGGACAAGACCATCGGCCAGTTCCTCGACTTCGCCCGCTCGGAAGGCGGTGAAGCGCCGCAGGCGGTGGACCTCGCCGCCTTGCTGGCCGATGTCGCGAGCCAGTACCGGCGCCGCGGCTTCACCGTGAATATGGCGGCTGCCGTGCCGTCAGCGCCGACTTTCCAGGCCGACCTGGCGTTGCGCCCGCAGGCCCTGCGCCGCGCCGTCAGCAACCTGATCGACAACGCGCTGCGCTATGCCGGTGCCGACCGCCCAGTCGAACTGGACC
>CAIZKA010000226.1 GCA_903933395.1 uncultured beta proteobacterium
AATTTGAAGGGCGACAATTTCCTCGGCAAGGACCCCGCCGGCACGGTGGTCCGGCACAGGCCGGTTGATCGGGATGCGCATGCGCGGTTCGCGGCGTCGATCGGGGCAATTCCGCCGGAGAAGCGCTAGCCGGCCGGCGCCGTCTGTACGGCCACGTTCAATAACAGAAAGTCCGCTGCCATGACCACCGACCCCGGAAACACACCACCGCAAACCGCCGACGAAGCGCTGGACCGCCTGCGGGCCGGCAACTTGCGCTTTGTTAGCGGCGAGGCGCGTTTCCCCACCCTGCAGAAGGAAATCCTGGCCGAGCTGGCCAGGGGCCAGCAGCCCTATGCCACGATCCTGGGCTGCAGCGACAGCCGGGTGCCGCCGGAACTGGTGTTCGATGCCGGCTTCGGCGAACTGTTCGTGATCCGCGTCGCGGGCAATGTGCTGGGGCCGTCGATCCTCGGCACCCTGCAGTATTCCGCGCTGCACCTGAAAACCCCGCTGTTCGTCGTGATGGGCCACGAGGGATGCGGCGCGGTCAAGGCGGCCATCGCTTCCCGCTTCGACGGCTCGCGCCAGGACGGGCGCATAGAGATACTCCTGGAACAGATCATTCCCGCGCTGGACGGCCTCGACCCGCAGGCAGCGCCGGCCGACCGGCTGAGCGCTGCGGTCGAGGCCAACGTGCGGCGCACCATCCGCGAACTGCTGGCGACGCCGGAAGCCAAGTCGCGCATGGGCGAAGGCGCCTTCAGGCTGGTCGGCGCCGTGTATGAGCTCGAAACGGGCCGCGTCCGCTTCCTGGATTGAGGCCGGGGGCCGGAAAAAACATCATGTCCATTGAACTCTGGCTGGCCTTCGTCGCGGCATCGGCGGTGCTGCTGGTGATACCGGGCCCGACCATCCTGACGGTGATCAGCTACTCGCTGGCGCAGGGCCGGCGCGCGACCGTGCCGCTGGTGGCCGCCGTCGCGCTCGGCGATTCGACGGCGCTGGCGCTCTCGCTGCTGGGCCTGGGCGCCGTGCTCGCAAGCTCGGCCTTCTGGTTCGGCGTGGTCAAAACCGCCGGCGGCCTGTATCTGATCTATCTCGGTGTCAGGCTTTTCCGCCGCGGCGTCGCCTCCGCCGAAATCACCCTGCCTTCCGCGCCGGGTTCTCGCCGCCGACTCTTCGCCAACACCTGGCTGGTCACGGCGCTGAATCCGAAAGGCATCGTATTTTTCGTCGCCTTCCTGCCGCAATTCGTCAGCCCCGGCGCTGAGGCCGCGCGCCAGCTCTGGATCCTGGCGGTGACCTTCGTGCTCATGGCGATCGTCAATGCGACGCTTTACGCCGTGTTCGCGGCGGCGGCGCAGCGGATGCTGTCCTCGCCGCGCGCGCAACGCGGCTTCAATCTCGCCGGGGGCACGCTGCTGGCCGCCGCCGGCGTCTGGGCGCTGCTGGCGCGCCGCCCGGCGTGACGGCGCGCCGACTTTCTTCTTGACGGGAGATCGACAGGATGGGCAATGCTTACGTCATCGGTCACATCACGGTGAAGGACGCCGGAAAATGGGACGCCTATCGCGCCGGGGTTCCCGCCACGCTGGCGCCCTGGGGCGCCGAACTGGTTTTCCGCGGCAGTAATGCGACGGTGCTGGCCGGCGACCACGCGCACGCCGACGTCGTCGTCATCCGCTTTCCCGACCGCAAGGCGGTCGAGGGCTGGCATTCCTCGGCGGCCTATCAGGCGCTGATACCGCTGCGGCAGCAGGCGGCGGACGTGGTCCTGCTCAGCTACGAGGAATAGCGGCCGGCGCCGGCAGGCGGGCGCGATGGAGAATCGCACGAGGACTGCCGTACAATTGGGCCATTGCACCCTTTACGCGTTTCCTGACAGAGGTATCCGATGGCAAAACCCAACTACTCGTTCGAAAAACGCCAGAGGGATCTGGCCAAGAAGGCCAAGAAAGAGGAAAAGCGCCTGCGCAAGGCCGGCAGCGCTGCGACTACCGAGGGCGCGGAAAACCCGGAACCGGCTGCGCCGCCCCCGGCGACAGAGGAAGTAAAGACCCCGGCCTGAATCGCCCCGGGGGCCGAATCAGCGCCCCAGCCGGTAAACCGCCAGGCTGCCGAGGAAATTCGGTTCTTCGGTGACGAGGCGGCCGGCCTCGTCGAGCACCTGGCGCTCGCGGATGACGAGGCCCATCTTGTCGCACAGCGACTCGAAATCCAGCAGGGTGAAGAAGCGCAGGTTGGGCGTGTCGAACCATTCGTAGGGCAGGTCTTCCGACACCGGCATGCGCCCGGCCATGACCGCCATGCGGTTCTTCCAGTAAGCGAAATTGGGAAAGCTGACCACCGCCTCGCGCCCGACGCGCAGCATTTCGGCGAGGATGCGCTCGGTGTGGCGCACGGTCTGCAGGGTGCGCGAGAGCACGACGTGGTTGAAGGTCTGGTCGTCGAAGCCGGCCAGGCCCTGTTCCAGGTTGCCCTGGATGACATTGATGCCATTGCGGATGGCGGCCAGCACTTCGGCGTCTTCGAGCTCGACCCCGTAGCCCTTGGCGCCGCGCTCATCGATCAGGCGGCGCAGCAGCGAGCCGTCGCCGCAGCCGAGGTCGAGCACGCGTTCGCCCGGCTGCACCCAGCTGGCGATGAGGTCGAAGTCCGATCTTTCCATGGCCGCGCTCACAGCGTGATCCGTTTCAGATAGCTGTCGACCACGGCATGGTAATGCGGGTCGTCCATGAGGAAGGAATCGTGGCCGTGGGCGCTGTCGATTTCGGCGTAGGCGACAGCCTGTCCGTTGTGCACCAGGGCGTGGACGATCTCGCGCGAACGTTCCGGCGAGAAGCGCCAGTCGGTGGAGAAGGCGACGACGAGGAACTCCGCCCGCGCCGCCGCCAGCGCCACGGCGAGATCGCCGCCGGCGACGCGCGCGGGATCGAAGTAGTCGAGCGCGCGTGTCATCAGCAGGTAGGTGTTGGCATCGAAGTAACCGGCGAACTTGTCGCCCTGGTAATGCAGGTAGGACTCGACCTCGAACTCGGCTTCGAAGCCGTAGCTGCCGGCCTCGGGGCGGCGCTTGCGGCCGAACTTCTCGGCCATCTGGTCCTCGGCGAGGTAGGTGATGTGGCCCAGCATGCGCGCCAGGCGCAGGCCGCGCCAGGGGTGCGTGCCGTGCTCGTAGTAGTGGCCGCCGTGAAAATCGGGGTCGGTCAGGATGGCCTGGCGCGCGACGTCGTTGAAGGCGATGTTTTCCGCCGTCAGGTTGGGCGCCGCGGCGATGACGACGGCGTGGCGCACGCGCTCGGGAAGCGTGATTGCCCAGCGCATGGCCTGCATGCCGCCGAGCGACCCGCCCATGACCACGGCCCACTGGCGGATGCCGAGGTGGTCGGCGAGCCGCGCCTGGGCGTGCACCCAGTCCACCACGGCCACCATCGGGAAGTCCGCCCCCCAGGGCTTGCCGGTGGCCGGGTTGATCGACTTCGGCCCCGTGGAGCCATGGCAGCCACCGAGGTTGTTGACGCCGACGACGAAGAAGCGCCGGGTGTCGAGCGGCCGGCCCGGACCGACGATGTTGTCCCACCAGCCCAGCGTGCGCTCGGGGTTGTCGGCATCGGTGTAGCCGGCGACATGATGGTGGCCGGAAAGCGCGTGGCAGACCAGGATGGCGTTCGAGGCGTCGGCATTGAGCGTGCCATAGGTCTCGTAGACCAGGTCGAAGGCGGGCAGCACCGCGCCGCTGCGCAGTTCCAGCGGCTGGTCGAAATGCGCGCGTTGCGAGGAAACCAGGCCGACGCCTTGTGCGGATCCGTTGGTCATGCGGGGATTATAGTTTTTCCAGTTGCTCGCCGATCTTGTCGGGTTCGTCCGACTTCAGCAACTTGCCGACGCGCACCGCGAGCTGCGCGGCGTCCGACATCATGACCTGCTGCTTTACTTCCAGCAGTTGCGCCGGATGCATGGAGAACTCGCGCAGGCCCATGCCGATCAGCAGCCGGGTGAGCTTCGGGTCGCCGGCCATTTCGCCGCAGACCGCCACCGGCATGCC
>CAIZKA010000227.1 GCA_903933395.1 uncultured beta proteobacterium
GCGCGATGTTCGCTTCGGTTGCGGGCAGGACGATCAGGTCCTTGCCCGGCAGTGCCGCCCAGACCTCGGCGGCCGGCGTTTGTTCCAGCGCGTAGATGAACTTGAGCGGCCAGCACCAGCGTTCGGCCGCGCTGCGCACCTTCCTGGCAGTTTCGCTGCCGGGCGCGGCGGCGAGGCGCAGCCCGGCGAAATTGACCTGGCGCGCGAGGTCGCCGATCAACTCGCTGTCGCCCAGCCAGTGGTCGGGCAGGTCGATGAAAACCGGCACGCCGGCGCGCCGCTCGGTCTGCCAGGCGATGTGGTTGAGGCTGTCGCGGGCGAGCGGGAGGCGCGAGGTGGGGAACAGCGCGAATTCCCTGCCGTCGCGTTTCGCGACGGGCGAGACGAAAGCCGTATTGGGCTGCAGCGCGAGCAGGCGGTCCAGCGTCGCCGAAAGCTCGGCGTTGTCATCCTGCCACTGGCCCGGCGCGAGCCTGACACTGCGTGCCGGGTCGGGCGGCCAGACGTGGCGCAGCAGCTCGGCATAGCCCTGCAGCGGCGGGCTGTTCTCGACGAGGTAGCGGCGGATCTGGGGCAGCGGCGTCGAGGCGCGGGTGGCGCCGTCGTTCAGCGTAAAGCCGAGGCCCATCCCGAGGCGGGCGGCGATTTCCTGACTGGCCAGGTTGCTGCGTCCGTAGGGCCACACGATGATGCGCGGCGCGACGCCGGTCTGCCTTTCGATGCTGCGGCTGCTGGCCGCGAGATCCTTTTCCAGGCGCGCCAGGTACTCGCCGTCCTGTTCGTAGCGTCCGTCGGCGTAGAGCCGGGTGATTGCCGCCGGCTCGGTATTGCCTTGCGGGTTGGCGGGGATGCCGCGATGCAGGGCGTAGGCATGGCTGGCGACTTCGACCAGGCCCGAGCGCTGCATCTCCCGCACTTCGTCCCAGGTGACGAATGTGTCGCGGGGCCGCGCCACGCCGTCGTAATCCACCGTCTTGCCGGGCTCGACATCCAGCCAGGTGCCGACCAGCGCGATCACGGCCGGGTAGTGGTATTGCTTGAGCAGCGGGAACACGCGGGTGTAGACGTCCTTGAGGCCGTCGTCGAAGGTCAGCAGGATGGCCTGCGCCGGCAGCGGCGAGCCGCCCTTGCGTGCGGCGACGATGGCGTCGACACTGACCGGCGCGTAGCCGTTGGCCTTGAGCCAGGCGAACTGCGCCGCAAGGTCGGAGGCGCGGATCGCGGTGGGCGTGGCAAGCGGCGCCGAATCGCTTTCCACTTCGTGATAGCTGAGCGCGATGAAGCCGCCCGCCGGCTGGGCGAGGGCCGGCAGGGCCGCGAGCAGGAGGAGGAAGCGGATCAGAAGCGCCATAGCATGTTCATGTTGGCAAAGGTCCGCGCTTCGCGCGTGCCGTCGTAGGGACGAAAGCTGCGCCCGATGCCGTAGCGCAGGGAGAGGTCGCGCCCGAGTTCCCAGCGGTGTCCGTATTCGATGGCCTCGATCGAGCCCGACGGGTAGTACTCCTGCCAGTAGCGGCCGCCGGTCAGCGCCAGGCGCTGGCGGAAGGAGCGCTCGTAATTGCGCCAGGTCAGGTTCTCGACGGCGGCGGTGAGCCACAGCGAGTGGTCGTTCTTCGGATTGAAATAGCTGGCCCCGGTATCCAGCGTGTTGTGCGAAGCGTCGCCGCCCAGCGTGGTCTCGAACATCCAGCGCGGGCTGCTGTACCAGCGCTCGAACCAGGCGGCATTGACCGAACTGCGCCGGTTGCCGTCGGAAAAATTGCTGGCGGCGATGCCCGCCGACAGCTTGCGCGATTCGTTGGCCTGCCAGTCCGCACCCGCGCTGGCGCGGCTGGCGCGCACATCACTCTGCACCGCGCGCAGCGGAATCTGGTTGGTGACGCTCTCGGCGGCGCCGTAGAAGGTCCAGTGGTCGTCCGCCTTCCAGCGGGCGGTGGCCGACACGCCGGCCTTCATGCCGCTGCCGTCGTTGACCTCGCCGGTGACGCGCCAGTCCAGCCAGCGCCATTCCGCGCCGATGCCGGTGCGTACCCATTTCGTGATGCCGCCGTCGAGGTCGGCGCTGCTCTTGTAGTTGTGGGCAAAAATCCGCCACTCGGCGGCCAGCGGCGGGCTGTACAGCCAACTGTCGAGCGACCAGTCGCGGTTGCCGCTGAAGGGGTTGTTCTGGCCCTGGCCGTAGCCTGCTTCGCTGTAGAACTCGAAGC
>CAIZKA010000228.1 GCA_903933395.1 uncultured beta proteobacterium
GCGGTCGTCGCCTTCGACACGGCGCGAAACGCCGCCGCCGCGAGGATTGTTGGGCATCAGCACGAGGTAGCGGCCGGCCAGCGAAACGTAGGTGGTCAGCGCCGCGCCCTTGTTGCCGCGCTCGTCCTTTTCGACCTGGACGATGAGTTCCTGGCCGTTGCTGAGGACATCCTGGATGCGCGCCTTGCCGGCATCGACGCCGGGCTTGAAATAGGTGCGGGAAATTTCCTTGAACGGCAGGAAGCCGTGACGCTCGGCGCCATAGTCCACGAAGGCGGCTTCGAGGCTGGGCTCGATGCGGGTGATGATCGCCTTGTAGATGTTGCTCTTGCGTTGTTCCTTGTTGGCTGATTCGATGTCGAGGTCAATCAGTTTCTGACCATCGACGATCGCGACGCGGAGTTCCTCAGCCTGCGTCGCATTGAAAAGCATGCGTTTCATGTGTGCTCCCGCGCGCATTCAAGCCAGGCGGGCACGACAAGTCGCACACTGCGGGCGTCAGGACGCTGGCGGTGTGCCTCGGGTTTGCGGTTGCTGCGGCAGGTTCATGGTGCCTTTGGTTAACGTGGCAAACGGGATGATGACTTGTCTTCGGTTCGGCGGTCGCTGACTCATGATCAGCGTCCGGCAATCTGTGCCCAAATCTGTGCGTGTATAGCGCGCAATCAAGTAGTATCGCTCTTTCGGGCGAGCGAAATACCCTGTGGTTCGCGGCTTACGTGCCGGTCGGTTTGTGAAGTCCGGCGGCTGTCTGATGGTGCTTTCGTAAGCTTGTCGCCTCTTTGCATACGGTCGCTGAACAGCGAAAGCAAAGGCGGCCACAACATCCCGGAAACCGTGCCACCGACGCCACTTCGGGCCGCCGGGCACACCGTCACGGGACGGCTAACCAAGGGCGCAGTATATTGGAAATGAAGGACTTGAGCAAAGATTCGGTGACATGGCTTGAAGTCGGCGAGGAATCCGAGGGCCAGCGCATCGACAACTTCCTGCTGAAGATCGCCAAGGGCGTGCCCAAGAGCCATATCTACCGCATCCTGCGCAGCGGCGAGGTGCGGGTGAACAAGGGCCGGGTGCCGGCCGAGTATCGACTGCAGCTCGGCGACCGGCTGCGCGTACCACCCATCCGCACTGCCGAACGTCCTTCGCAAGCCGCTGTTCCGGCAAGGGATTTCGAGATCGCTTTTGAAGATGAGGCCTTCATCGTGATCGACAAGCCTTCCGGCGTCGCGGTGCACGGCGGCAGCGGGGTGTCCTTCGGCGTGATCGAGCAGTTGCGCCGGGCGCGCCCGCAGGCGAAGTTGCTCGAACTGGCCCACCGGCTCGACCGCGAGACCTCCGGCCTGCTGGTGGTGGCGAAGAAGCGCGTGGCTCTGACAAAACTCCACGACATGTTTCGCGACGGCGGCATCAACAAGCGCTACCTGGCCCTAGTCAAGGGCCGCTGGCGCAATGAGCTGCAGCACGTGCGGCTGCCGCTGCACAAATACCTGACGGCGGAGGGTGAGCGCCGCGTCAGCGTCGATGCCGAGGGCAAGGCCGCGCATTCCATCGTCCGCCTGGTGGCGCGCTGGGAGAACTTCAGCCTGGTCGAGGTGGAATTGAAGACCGGGCGCACCCACCAGATCCGCGTGCACCTGGCGCATCTGGGCTTTCCCATTGCCGGCGACGACAAATACGGTGATTTTCCGCTGAACAAGGCCTTGCAGAAGACCGGGCTCGGCCGCATGTTCCTCCATGCGGCGAAGCTGGCGCTGGCGCATCCGCTCACCGGTGCGCCGGTGGAGTTGGAATCACCCCTGCCTACCGAACTGCGCAGCTTTACCGAAAAACTGGATCGCAACGAGAAGAGAGACTATGGGCAGGCGTTTTGATTTGATCGTCTTCGACTGGGACGGCACCCTGATGGATTCGACCGGCGCCATCGTCGCCAGCATCCAGGCGGCGGCAACGGACCTCGGCATCGTCCCGCCGTCGGACGAGCGCGCCAGCCACATCATCGGCCTCGGCCTGATCGATGCACTGCGCCATGCCCTGCCGGACCTGCCGGCCGAGCGTTATCAGGCGGTGGCCGAGCGCTATCGGCATCATTACCTGTCGCGCGACCAGGATCTGCTGCTGTTCAAGGGTGCGGCGGAACTGATAGCCGAACTGACGGCGGCCGGATACATGCTCGCCGTCGCCACCGGCAAGACCCGCAAGGGGCTGGACCGGGCCTTCGAGGTCAGCGGGCTGGGTCCGTGCTTTCATGGCTCGCGCTGTGCCGACGAGTGCCATTCCAAGCCGAACCCGCAGATGCTGGAAGAACTGATGGCCGAGTTCGGCGTCGGTCCCGATGCGACGCTGATGATCGGCGACACCACGCATGACCTGCTGATGGCGCGCAATGCCGGCGTGGCGGCGCTGGGCGTGGCCTACGGTGCCCATCCGCGCGAAATTCTGGAGGCGCAGGCGCCTCTTTACTGTGCCGGCAACGTGGCCGAACTGGCGGGCTGGCTGCGGAAACAGTCTTGACTCAACGGCGGATCTGCCGCAGCGACGAACTGGCCGAGGGCGGGCCCGGCGTGCGTTTCACGGTGGAGCGGTTCGGTGCCGGCGAGCCGGCTTTCCTGGTGCGCTTTCGCGGCCAGGTGCATGCCTATCTGAACCGCTGCGGCCATGTTCCGGTCGAACTCGACTGGCAGCAGGGCGAGTTCTTCGATAGTTCCGGCTTATACTTGATCTGCGCCACGCATGGCGCGCTCTATGCGCCGGATTCGGGGCATTGCCTCGGCGGACGCTGCAATGGCAAGGGGCTGGAGAAGCTGGTCGTTACCGAACATGACGGATGGGTTGTTTTGAACGAGGAAGGTGGGCAAGGTGTCGGATAGCAACAATGATGCGAACTGGGAACGCAAGGTTCTGGAAAAGCTTGCAATGGAAGCGCTCGCCGAGCAGCGGCGCGGCCGCCGCTGGGGCATTTTCTTCAAGTTGCTGGGCTTCACCTACCTGGCGGTCGTGCTTTTCATCGCACTCGATCTGGGACAGGGCGACAAGCTTGGCGACGGTGAAAAATTCACCGCACTGGTGAATCTCAACGGCGTCATCAAGTCATCCGGCGATGCCAATGCCGAACACGTCATCGGCTCCCTGCAGGCCGCCTTCGAGGACAAGCATACGGCGGGCGTGATCCTGCGCGTCAACAGCCCGGGGGGCAGTCCGGTGCAATCCGGCATCATCAATGACGAGATGCGACGCCTGCGCGCCAAGTATCCGGCGATACCCCTGCACGTGGTCGTCGAGGACGTCTGCGCCTCCGGCGGCTACTACGTCGCAGCGGCAGCGGACAAGATCTTCGTGGACAAGGCCAGTATCGTGGGGTCGATAGGCGTGCTGATGGATGGTTTCGGCTTTACCGGCACCATGGAAAAGCTCGGTGTCGAGCGTCGCCTGCTCACGGCCGGCGTGAGCAAGGGTTTTCTCGATCCCTTCTCGCCGGAGAACGAGAAAGACAAGGAGCACGCCCGGCAGATGCTGGCAGAAATTCACCAGCAGTTCATCGACGTGGTCAGAAAGGGCCGCGGCAAGCGACTCAAGGAAACGCCGGAAATGTTCTCCGGCCTGATGTGGAGCGGGGCCAGGAGCATCGAACTGGGCCTCGCCGACGGCTACGGCACGGTAGACAGCGTCGCTCGCGACGTGATCAAGGCCGCCGACGTGCGCGACTTCAGCATCAAGCAGAACTTCGCCGAGAGGTTTGCCAAGCAGTTCGGCGCCGAAATGGCCGAAGGCATGGCGAGTGCCCTGACGCGGTTTACGTTGCGCTGAGGATGCTGACGCCGAGGTCGGCGAGCAGGAGTTCCTGGGCGCTGATGCGGTTGCGTTTCGTTGCCTTGACCTGGTATTCGCCGTCGGCGTCCATTTCCCAGGCCTGGGAGTTGTCCGCCAGGTAGGGCTTGAGCCCTTCCTTCAGCACGCGCTGCTTGAGCTTGGGCTCCAGCACCGGAAAACTGATTTCAATGCGGCGGAAGAAATTGCGCTCCATCCAGTCGGCACTCGACAGGTAGATGTTCTGCTTGCCGTCGGCGTGGAAATAGAAAATCCGGTGGTGCTCGAGAAAGCGGCCGATCACCGAACGCACCCGGATGTTCTCCGAGAGGCCTTTGACGCCGGGGCGCAGCGAGCAGACGCCGCGCACGATCAGGTCGACGGTGACACCGGCCGCGCTGGCCTCATACAGGGCGGCAATGATTTCCGGTTCCAGCAGCGAGTTCATCTTGGCGATGATGCGCGCCGGCTTGCCGGCCAGCGCGGCCGCGGTTTCGCCGCGAATCGCGTTGAGCATGTTCGAGTGGAGTGAAAAAGGCGCCTGCCACAGGTGCTTCAGCGCGCTGGCCTTGCCCAAACCCGTCAGTTGCTTGAAGACTTCGTTGACGTCGTCGCCGATCTCCGGATTCGAGGTCAGCAGGCCGAAGTCGGTGTAGAAACGCGTGGTGCGCGGGTGGTAGTTGCCGGTGCCGAGGTGGATGTAGCGCCGGTAGCCGTGCTCTTCGCGGCGCAGGACCATCAGCATCTTGGCGTGGGTCTTGTAGCCGACCACGCCGTAAACGACATGGGCGCCGACTTCCTCGAGGCGCGCAGCGATCGACAGGTTGGCTTCCTCGTCGAAGCGCGCCATGAGTTCGACCACGACGGTGACTTCCTTGCCCTTTTCTGCGGCACGCAGCAGGTGTTCCATCAGCACCGAGTCGGTGCCGGTGCGATACACGGTCATCTTGATGGCGATCACCTGCGGGTCGTCCGCCGCCTGCTGCAGCAACTGGATCACCGGATTGAAGGTCTGGAAGGGATGGTGCAGCAGGATGTCGTGCTTGCGTATGCTTTCGAATATGTCGTAGCGCTTGCTCAGCACCTTCGGCAGGCCGGGCTGGAAGGGCTCGTACATGAGGTCCGGGCGATCCACCTGGTCGGGCACCGACATCAGGCGCACCAGGTTGACGATGCCTGGGACGCGATACAGGTCGCTGCCTTCAAGGCCGAACTGCTGCAGCAGGAATTCGGTCATGATTTCCGAACAGTTGTCGGCAACCTCGAGGCGCACGGCATCGCCGAAGTGGCGCTGCGGCAATTCGCCCTGGAGGGCGATGCGCAGGTTCTTGACTTCTTCGTCGTCCACGAACAGGTCGGAATTGCGCGTGACGCGGAACTGATAGCAGCCGAGCACGTTCATGCCGGTGAACAGTTCGCTGACGTATTCGTGAAGGATCGAGGAGAGGAAGACGAAGCCGTAGTCGACGCCGCAGAGTTTCTTCGGCAGACGGATCACGCGCGGAAGTGCGCGTGGCGCCTGGACGATGGCTGCCCCCGAACTGCGGCCGAAGGCGTCGGCGCCTTCGAGCTCGACGGCGAAGTTGAGGCTCTTGTTCAGCACGCGCGGGAAGGGATGCGAGGGGTCGAGGCCGATCGGGGTTAGTACCGGCATGACTTCGCGGCGGAAGAAATCCAGGATCCAGGCGCGCTGTTCGTCGTTCCACAGGCTGCGGCGGAAGAAGGCGATGCCCTGTTTTTGCAGCGCCGGCAGTATCTTGTCATTGAGCAGGGCGTACTGTTCGGCGATCAGCTGGTGGGCCTGCTCCGTGACACGACGGAACACGTCCTGCGGCGGCATGCCATCGGCGCCGGCGGCATGGCTGCCCAGCTTGATCTGCTCCTTGAGGCCGGCGACACGGATCTCGAAAAACTCGTCGAGGTTGGAGGAGACGATGCAGAGGAAACGCAGCCGCTCCAGCAAGGGCACGCGCTCGTCCGCGGCCTGGGCAAGGACGCGCCGGTTGAAGGCGAGCAGGGACAACTCACGGTTGAGGAAATGATCGTTGGGAAAGCGGCGTGGATTCGACATGAGGGCTTTCGGGTGCTTCGGAAAAGGTAATTATGTGTCAATTCCATTGCCGCCGTATGACAAGGAGCAAACATGGACTGCGAGGTAGAATCCGCCGATGGCCTATGAACTGATCGCCGCGGTTGATCTCGGCTCCAACAGCTTTCGCCTTCAGGTGGGGCGGATCGTGGCCAACCAGATCTATCCCCTCGACGGCCTCAAGGAGTCGGTGCGCCTTGCCGCCGGCCTGACTGCGGACAAGCGCCTCGACGCTGCCGCGCAGCAGCGCGGGATCGAGGCTCTGGCGCGTTTTGGCGAGCGTCTGCGCGACTTCGAGCCGGGGGCGGTGCGCGCGGTGGCGACCAATACGCTGCGCGTGGCGAAAAACGCCGAAGCTTTCCTGGAGAAGGCGGAGACCGCGCTCGGCTTTCCGATCGAAGTCATCGCCGGGCGCGAAGAAGCGCGCCTGATCTACCTCGGCGTGGCGCATACGCTGGCCAATCCGCAGACGCGGCAGCTGGTGGTGGATATAGGCGGCGGCTCCACCGAATTCATCATCGGCCAGAACGTCAATCCGATCCGGCTCGAATCCCTTTACATGGGCTGCGTCAGCTTCAGCCTGCGCTTCTTTCCCGACGGGCGGGTCGACAAGCGCTCCTTCCGCGAAGCGGAACTGGCGGCGCGCCGCGAGTTGCAGGCCATTGTCCATGCCTTCCGCGAAACCGGCTGGGACGAGGCCATCGGCTCCTCGGGCACCGCCAAGGCCATCGTCGACCTGCTGGAAATGAACGGGTTTTCCGATCACGGCCTGACCCGCGAGGGGCTGGAGAAGCTGCGCGGCGAACTGTTCCATGCCGGCGAGGCTTCGCGCATGAAACTGCAGGGTTTGCGCGCAGACCGGATATTGGTATTGCCCGGGGGCCTGGCGATCATGTCGGCGATCTTCAAGGAATTCGGCCTGGAGCGCATGGCCTTCTCGGAAGGCGCCCTGCGCCTCGGCGTGCTCTACGACCAACTGGGCCGTTATCACCACGACGACCTGCGCGAAACCACGGTGACCCGCTTCATGCAGCGCTACGAGGTGGACCGGCGGCAGGCGGCGCGTGTCGCCCGGACGGCGCTCGAACTGCTCAACCAGATGGTGCCGACCAGCCGCGTGGCGGACCATCCGGATGCCGTGTTCCTGGTCTGGGCGGCCTACCTGCACGAAGTCGGAATATCCGTGGCGCACTCGAGCTACCACAAGCACAGCGCCTACATTCTCGCCAATGCCGACATGCCGGGATTTTCCCGGCGCGACCAGGCGCGACTGTCGCGGCTGGTGCTGGCGCATCGCGGCAAGCTCGAGCGCGCCCAGCCGCTGCGCGGAGAGGCGCCGGAATGGACGCTGATTTTCTGCCTGCGCACGGCGGTCCTGCTGCATCGATCGCGCGATGACCAGCCCCTGCCGCCGCTCTCTGCCGGCTTCACCCGCAACGGATTCCATCTCAGCCTGGGCGATGAGGGGCTGAATGTCCTGCCGCTCACCACGGCGGCCCTGGGGGATGAGGCGCAGCAATGGGCCGGGATCGGCGGCGACCTGCGGATCGAGCGCCGGACATGATCTTTCGCACGGGGGTTCCCGAAGGCCGCGCCGGCTGCCGATGCCGGCGCGAGGCCTGCTATGATCGAATGCCGCAGCACCACCTGACGAGACGAGTGCCATGACCAATCCCTACGCCACCGGGCTGGACAAGAATCCGGCCAATTACGTGCCCCTGACGCCGCTCAGCTTCATCGAGCGTTCGGCCTACATTTATCCGCAACGGGTGGCGTCGATACACGGTGCGCGCCGCTACACCTGGCTGCAGGAATACGAGCGCAGCCGGCGGCTGGCTTCCGCCCTGGCGGCACGGGGAGTCGGCGCCGGCGACACGGTGGCGGTGATGCTCAACAACACGCCGGAGATGTTCGAGTGCCATTTCGGCGTGCCGATGTGCGGTGCCGTGCTCAACACACTGAACACCCGCCTTGATCCGGAGTCGATCGCCTTCATGCTCAACCACGGCGAAGCCAGCGTGCTGATCACCGACCGCGAATATTCGGGCATGGTGAAGAAGGCCCTGGCGGAACTGGGCCGCGAGATACTCGTCATCGATGTCGATGATCCCGAGTACAGCGGCCCCGGCGAGCGCGTCGGCAGCATCGACTTCGAAAGTTTCCTCGCCGCCGGGAATCCCGATTACGCATGGAAGACGCCGGCCGACGAGTGGGAGGCGATTTCGCTCAACTACACCTCGGGGACCACCGGCAACCCCAAGGGCGTGGTCTATCACCACCGCGGCGCCTACCTCAATGCCCTGTCCAACATCGTCTCCTGGGGCATGCTGCCGCAGTCGATCTACCTGTGGACCCTGCCGATGTTCCACTGCAACGGCTGGTGCTTTCCCTGGACCGTGGCGGCCAATTCCGGCACCAATGTCTGCCTGCGCCGCGTCGATGCCAAGCTGATCCTTGATGCCATCCGCGAACACAAGGTCAGCCATTACTGCGGCGCGCCCATCGTGCATTCGATGCTGATCAGCGCCCCGGCCGAGTGGCGTGCAGGCATCAACCACAAGGTCTCGGCGCTGGTGGCCGCAGCACCGCCGCCCGCCGCCGTGATCGAAGGCATGGGCAAGATCGGCTTCAACATCACCCACGTTTACGGCCTGACCGAAACCTACGGTCCGGCCGCCGTCTGCGCCAAGCATGAAGAGTGGCTGGACCTGCCGCTGGACGAACAGGTGCGCATGAACGGCCGCCAGGGCGTGCGCTACCACTGCCAGGAGGGCATTACGGTCATGGATCCCGTATCCATGCAGCCGGTGCCCTGGGACGACCAGACCATGGGCGAGATCATGTTTCGCGGCAACCTGGTGATGAAGGGCTACCTGAAGAATCCGAGGGCCACCGAAGAGGCCTTCCACGGCGGCTGGTACCATACCGGCGACCTCGCCGTGATGCAACCCGACGGCTACGTCAAGATCAAGGACCGCAGCAAGGACGTCATCATTTCCGGGGGCGAGAACATTTCGTCGATCGAGGTCGAGGACACGCTGTATCGCCATCCGGCCGTGATGGGTGCCGCCGTGGTCGCCACGCCGGATGAAAAATGGGGCGAGGTGCCCTGCGCCTTCATCGAAGTGCGCGAAGGTTCGACCGTCACCGCCGAGGAACTGACCGAGTTCTGCCGCGAGCGCATGGCGCGCTTCAAGGTGCCGAAGAAGTTCATTTTCGAGGCGCTGCCGAAGACCTCGACGGGCAAGATCCAGAAGTACGTGCTGCGCGAAAAAGCCAAGTCGACCACGGCCATTGAATAGCCGGCGCGTCTGACGACGACATAATCCGATTCACACTGGCGAGGAGAGAATGCAATGAACGCACCCGAAACCGCAATGCCGATCCTGCTGCGCGAGGACAGCGCCGGCGTCGCGACGCTGACGCTGAACCGCCCGACGCAGTTCAATTCCCTCTCGGAAGAACTGCTCGCCGACCTGCAGGCGACGCTCGATGCGATCGCCGCCGACCAGTCGGTGCGCGCCGTGGTCATCGCCGGCGCCGGCAAGGCATTCTGTTCCGGTCACGACCTCAAGCAGATGCGCGCCAATCCTAGCAAGGCTTACCAGCAGAAGCTCTTCAAGGCTTGCGGCAAGGTCATGATGACGCTTACCGAAATGCCGCAGCCGGTGATTGCGCGCATCCACGGCATCGCCACGGCCGCCGGCTGCCAGCTGGTCGCCATGTGCGACCTGGCCGTTGCCGTCGAGGGCGCGAAGTTCGCCGTGTCGGGGGTGAATCTCGGACTCTTCTGCTCGACACCTTCGGTTGCGCTGGGCCGCGCCATGGGCCGCAAACAGGCGATGGAAATGCTGCTGACCGGCGACTTCATCGACGCCGCCGAGGCGCAGCGGCGCGGCCTAGTGAATCGCGTGGTGCCGCTCGAGCAGCTCGATGCGGAAGTGAAGAAGCTCACCGACTCGATCTGCGCCAAGTCCCCGGTGGCGCTCGCCATGGGCAAGCAGATGTTCTACAGGCAGATCGAAATGGGGCTCGACGGCGCCTACCAGCTGGCCGCCGAAACCATGGCCTGCAACATGATGGCCCACGACGCGGCGGAAGGCATCGATGCCTTTATGCAGAAGCGCAAGCCTGAATGGAAGGGCTGCTGACGATCATGGCAACAGACGCCATCCCGAATCATGAAACTCGTCACACCGGCGAAAGCCGGTGTCCAGAACGGCGGCCCACTGGATTCCGGCTTTCGCCGGAATGACGAGGTTCAAGGACCTGAAATGTTTCACGGATTTGTTTCGCGTTTCACGTTAAAAGCTTTGAAAGAGTCGGCGCTGGCGGTACGGCGATTCGGCGCGTGACGGAGGAGATTCCGGCGCCGGATCGTGCGGCGCAACTGCTGTCCATCATCGATGCGCTTGTCGCCGAAGTGCGCACCGGCGGTCGCCAGGCCGCGACGCTGGACAGCGCGCTGGACAAGGACCTCGGCCTGGACAGCCTGGCACGCGTGGAACTTCTGGCGCGCATCGAAGGCGCTTTTTCGGTTCGCCTCGGCGATGAAGTACTGGGCGCGGCGGAAACACCGCGTGACCTGCTGTCGGCCGTCGCCGCCGGCGCGCCCGCTGCAGGCGAGGCCGGCGGCGACAGTGCCGTGTGGCAAGCGCCGGAAGCGCTTTCAGAGGGCAGCCCGGACAGTGCCGCGACGCTGGTCGAGGTATTGCAGTGGCATGCACGACGGCATCCCCGGCGGCCGCATGTACTGTTCCAGCGCAGTGCGACGGAAACCGACACGTTGGACTACGGCACCTTGCTGGACGCGTCACGCCAGGTCGCGGCGGGCCTGCGCGGCATAGGCATCGTCCCCGGGCAGTGTGTCGCCCTGATGCTGCCGACCGGGCTTGAGTTTTTCCACAGCTTCTACGGCATCCTGCTGGCCGGCGCGATTCCGGTGCCGATTTATCCTCCGACGCGGCCGGGGCAGATCGAGGACCATCTGCGCCGCCAGGCGGGAATTTTGCAGAATTGCGAAGCGGCAGCACTGATCAGCTTCGATGCGGCGCGGATGGTGGCGCGGATTCTTTCCGGTCTGGTGCCGACCCTGCGCGAGGTGACGACGCCGCAAGTGCTGCGCGACGCGGGCAGCGCGGCCACGCCGGCGGCGGATCATCGCGGCCATGCCGCCGAGATCGCCTTCGTCCAGTACACCTCCGGCTCGACCGGTAATCCCAAGGGAGTCACGCTCGATCACGGCAACCTGCTGGCCAATATCCGGGCCTGGGGCCAGGCCGTCGGGCTGACGCCGGCCGATGTGGTGGTCAGTTGGCTGCCGCTCTACCACGACATGGGGCTCATCGGCGCCTGGCTGGGCAGCCTCTACCACGCCTGCCCGCTGGTGCTGATGTCGCCACTGGATTTCCTGGCCCGCCCCGAACGCTGGCTGTGGGCCATCCACCGGCATCGCGGCACCGTGACGGCGGCGCCCAATTTCGCTTTCGAACTCTGCCTGCGCCATCTCGATCCGGTGCGGCTGCAGGGGCTGGACCTGTCGTCGTGGCGATATGCCGCCAACGGTGCCGAGCCTGTCGGCGCCGAGACCCTGGCGCGCTTCACTGCCGCCTTCCGGCCCTACGGTTTTCATGGCGACGCGCTGGCGCCGGTCTATGGCCTCGCCGAATGTTCGGTCGGCCTCGCCGTGTCGCCACCCGGTCGCGGGCCGCTGATCGACCGGGTCCGGCGCGAGGCGCTGGCTGCGGGCGAGGCGCTTCCGGCTGAGGACGACGATATACACGCGCTGCCGTTGGTGGCCTGCGGCCGTCCGTTGCCGGGCCATGAAGTCCGCATCGTCGATGAAACAGGCAGCGAGTTGCCGCCGCGCCGTGTCGGCCGCCTCGAATTCCGCGGGCCGTCGGCGACGCGCGGCTACTACCGCAATGCCGCAGCGACCGAAAAGCTCATCCGCGACGGCTGGCTCGATTCCGGCGACCTGGCCTATCTGACGGAAGGTGACATCGTCATCACCGGGCGGGTCAAGGACACCATCATCCGCGGCGGGCGCAATCTCTATCCCTACGAACTGGAAGAGGCCGTCGGCAGCCTTCCGGGCATGCGCCGCGGCTGCGTCGCGGTGTTCGGCGTGGCGATGGCCGGGCAGGGCACGGAGAAACTGGTGGTGGTGGCCGAAAGCCGCGAGACCGACGAGGCGACGCGGCAGGACCTGATCCGCCGCATCAACGCGCTGGGCGCCGACCTGCTCGGCGCACCGCCCGACGACGTGGTGCTGGCGCCGCCGCACGCGGTGCTGAAAACCTCCAGCGGCAAGATCCGGCGCGCAGCAACCCGCGAGATCTATTGCGGCGATGGATTCAGCGGCGGCCGCCGCGCGCTCTGGCTGCAAGTGCTGCGTCTCGGCGTGGCCGGGTCCTGGCAGGGACTGCGTGGCGGCTTGCGGCGGGGAGGCGAGTTGCTCTACGGCGGCTATGCCTGGTGCATCTACGGCCTGATGGCGCTGGCGGCCGTGCCGGGCATCCTGCTGCTGCCCGATGCCGGGCGGCGCTGGCGCTTTGCGGCTGCATTGGCGCGGACCTGCGTGCGCCTGTGCGGCATCCGCCTCCAGGTGGCGGGTTCGGGGCACGTGCGCCCGCAGGCGGGAGTGTTCGTCGCCAATCACGCCAGCTATGTCGATGCCATCGTGCTGGCCGCGGCGCTGCCGCTGGATGTCGGCTTCGTCGCCAAGCAGGAGCTTGCCGACCATCCCTTTGCCGGGCCGCTGCTGCGGCGCCTGGGCGCGGTGTTCGTCGAGCGTTTCGACGCGCGACAGGGGGTCGATGACGTACGTCGCCTGGCCGGGACTGCCGGCCGGCGGCCGCTGTTCTTTTTCGCCGAGGGAACCTTCACACGTCAGCGCGGCTTGCGGCCCTTCCGCCTCGGTGCTTTCCAGGTCGCCGTGCAAAACCGGCTGACCGTGACGCCGGTGGTGCTGCGCGGAACGCGCGAAGTCCTGCGCGATGAATCATGGCTGCCGCGGCGCGGCACCGTGGAAGTCACTTTCTGCGAACCTGTCATGGCGACGGGCGAGGGCTGGCAGGCGGCGCTGCAACTGCGGGACGCGACGCGGCGGGAAATCCTCAAGCATTGCGGCGAACCCGACCTGGGGTAGCCGGCGCCGCGAGTGCAGTGTTGCAGGCAAAGAGCGACTTATGAGCCTGGTTTCGTCATTCCCGCGAAAGAGGGAATCCGCGGCGTTTCGTGGGCAAAAGCACCGGGTTCCCGCTTTCGCGGGAACGACGGCTACCTTTTGCAGTGTTTCGTCAAGAATGCAACGCCGCACCAGGCGATACCGACAAGTCGAACGCCTCTCCGGTTCAGCGGCAGGCGGCGGCCGCCTTGCGCAGTTTCTCCATGATGGCCACGGCTTCTTCCATGCTGGAAACCGGAATTTTCGCCTCGTGACCGGAGCCGAAGGAACCGCCGCCAAAGTAGATTTTCAGTTCGGTGCGGGTCGCCTCGACAAATTGCACGATGGCCAGGTTGATCCAGCGGCGTTTGCCGGCCTCATCCGCGGGAACTTCGTACAGGCAGTAGGCTGTCGACCCCGGAAAAACGGGTTCGGCGCAGGCGGCACGAAACCCGACCAGGGCGAGCGCGGTGCAGATGATGCCTGGCAGGCTGACCCGTTTCGTGTTCATCGCGCGAGCTTGCCGGCATTGCGGATGCTGGCGGCCATTTTCATCAGGCCTTGCGCCGCATTGCCGCCAGCATTGCAATCGTCATGGAGGTGAAGGCGACCAGCGACCATTCGGCAATCGACAGGCCGAGCAACTTCCAGCCCGCCTCGGAGCACAGGCCGGAGGCTTCGAACATCAGCGGCCACTGGGTGCCGGCCCAGTTCACGAGGTGTTCCCACCAGGGTTGGTCGGCGGTGCAACTGGCACCCTTGGCGAAACGCTGCAGCCAGGTCTGGTAGCTGGCAACGAAGACCCCGGTCGCCGCAGTGGCGGCCATGACGAGTGCGGCAAACCGTCGCGGCAGGGATTTTCCCGGCGCCGATCCGGCCAGCAGCCAGGCCGCGATGGCTTCGAGCGTGAGCAGCAGATACAGCATGCGCTGCAGGATGCACAGCGGACAGGCGGCGAGATTCAGGGTGTGGGCCAGAATCAGGCCGCCGCCGACGAGGCTCACGGCTGCCAGACCGGTGGCGGCAAACAGGCCGCGCGGCGTAAACAA
>CAIZKA010000229.1 GCA_903933395.1 uncultured beta proteobacterium
AAGTCCTCGTGGCCTGGCGTGTCGAGCAGGTTGACCATGCATTCGCGGTAGGGAAACTGCATGACCGAACTGGTGACCGAAATGCCGCGCTGCTTTTCCAGTTCCATCCAGTCCGAGGTGGCGTGGCGCGAAGCCTTGCGCGCACGGACTTCGCCGGCGACCTGAATCGCGCCGCCGAACCACAGCAGCTTTTCCGTGAGCGTGGTCTTGCCCGCGTCGGGGTGCGAAATGATGGCGAAGGTGCGGCGGCGGGCGGTTTCGAGGTCGAGCTGGGACACGGCGGCGGGGATATCGTTGCGAAGGGCCGCGATTATACGGTGCCGGCTGAAAGTTCCCAAAGGGACGCACCGCGCTGGCGATGGCGATACGGAGCTCGACTAGAGTAATCGCCTGAATTCGTATAGCGCACGCCGCTGACATTTCCCCGCCAGGCGTCATCCCGGGCTTGACCCGGGATCCAGTCTTGCGTCGAAAGCCTGGATTCCGGCGTTCGCCGGAATGACGGAAACAATGGATGCCTGTCGATCGGAAGTCGGCGCTGGCGATACGGCGCCGCGACGCTCAGGCGGGCTCCAGATGCTCCAGCATCAACTGCACCGTCTGCGTTCCATTCCACTCGTTGATATCCACGCGGAAGGCGGCACGGATGCGGTCCGGCGCGGCGGTGGCAGATCCGCCGCCAGACCCGTCGGTAAAATTGAACTGGATGGCATCGAAGCGCTGCCCGCCTTTTTGCAGCTTGAGCTTGAGGTGCTTGTCCTTCAGCAGGCGCTGGTTGAGCACCTCGAAGCTGTCGGCGAAGACCGGTGGGGGGAAGCCCTGGCCCCAGACTTCCTGCTGCATCAGGCGCACGGCGTCGAGCGAGTAGTAGCCGGATTCGAGCGGGCCGTCGGTTTCCAGCGTGCGCGAGAGGTCGGCCGGCGAGAGCAGTTCGCGGCAGACCTGTTCGAAGGCGGCTTCGAATTCGGCGAGGCGCTCTTCCCTGAGCGTGAGGCCGGCAGCGGCGGCGTGGCCGCCGAAGCGCAGCAGCATGCCCGGATGCCGCTTCGCCACCAGGTCCAGCGCGTCGCGCAGGTGCAGGCCGGGAATCGAGCGGCCGGAGGCCTTCAGCTCTCCCTCATTGCCGCGAGCAAAGGCGAAAGTCGGGCGGTGCAGCTTTTCCTTGACGCGGCCGGCGAGAATGCCGATCACGCCCTGGTGCCAACCGGGGTCGAACAGCGTCAGGCTGGCGCGGTTGCCGGGGTCGAGCGAGGCCAGCAGGAGTTCCGCATCCTCGCGCATTCCGGTTTCGATGGTGCGTCTTTCGCGGTTGATGGCGTCCAGTTGCTGGGCGATGTTCAGCGCGCGGCCGGGGTCGTCGGTGATGAGGCACTCGATGCCCAGCGACATGTCGGCCAGGCGCCCGGCGGCGTTGAGGCGCGGGCCGAGGGCGAAACCCAGATCGAAAGTCGCGGCGCGGGCCGGCTCGCGCCCGGCGATACTCAGTAATGCGGCAATGCCGGCCTGCATCTGGCCACCGCGGATGCGCTGCAAGCCCTGCGCGACAAGGATGCGGTTGTTGCGGTCGAGCGGCACGACGTCGGCCACGGTGCCCAGGGCGACCAGGTCGAGCAGGGCGGCCAGGTTCGGTTCCGGCTTTGCCGTGTAAGCACCGCGCCGGCGCAGTTCGGCGCGCAGGGCCAGCATGACGTAGAACATCACGCCGACCCCGGCCAGCGCCTTGCTCGGAAAATCGCAGCCGGGCTGGTTGGGATTGACGATCACGTTGGCGGCGGGCAATGCCTCGCCCGGCAGGTGGTGATCGGTAATCAGCGTGGCGATGCCGCGGCGCTTGAGTTCGGCGACGCCCTCGACGCTGGCGATGCCGTTGTCGACCGTGATCACGAGGTCGGGACTGCGCGCCGCCGCCAGAAGTGCAACTTCCGGCGACAGACCGTAACCCAGCGTGAAGCGGTCGGGTACCAGGTAATCCACCGTACCGCCCATCATGCGCAGGGCGCGCAGGCCGACCGCGCAGCCCGTGGCGCCGTCGCAGTCGTAGTCGGCCACGATCAGCATCCTGCGGCCGGCGGCAATCGTGTCGGCGAGCAAGGTCGCCGCTTCGCGGGCACCCTTGAGCAGGTCGGGGGCGAGCAGGGCGCTGCTGCGGGTGTCGAGCTCGTCGGGGCTGCGGATACCGCGCGCGGCATAAAGCCGCGCCAGCAGCGGATGCACGCCGCCCTGTTCGAGCGCCCAGGTGGCGCGCGGCGGGATGTCGCGTACGGCGATTCGGGTCATGCCGTTGCCAATTCGGTCAGCGCGCGCGGTTTGCGCCAGAACTTCCACAAGTCGTGGCGGCTGAGTTGCACTTCCGCAGCGCCGGGATCGCCGGGGGCGATCAGGCGCAAGGCGCCCAGGCGGCCGCCGCGCAGGGCCTCGAGCGCGGGTACCAGCCAGCCGGCTTCGAAGCGTGCCAGTTCGTCGCGCCAGACGATGGCATCGCCGCTGCGTGCCGGCTGTTCCAGGGCATCGAAGAGGGCCAGCGGCCTCTTTGCCGCGGCGCTCGTGAAGGCGGCGGGCAGCGTTGCGCCCTCGATCTGCAACAGGCGGGCGATGCCGCGCGCCACCGGGTCGTTGCTCCAGAGCGCGTCGTGCGCGGCGGCGCCGGCCCGATTGTCAAAAGCCGGCAGGCGACCGCCACCCCAGGGCCACAGCGAATTGACCACCGGCAATCCGGCGGCGGCGCGGACCTGATTCACCGGATGGGCATGCAAGACCATCTGCGCCTCGTTGAGCGCATGGCGCCATGGGGCATAGGGGATGTCCAGCGGCAGGGGCAAGGCGGCCCGGCTGGTGGCGTCGGGCAAGTCCCGGAATTCCGGCGCACCGGCCGCGAGGCGCAGGTTCCAGCGCTCCGGGGAAAGCACTTCGAGGTGTCCCAGCGCGGCAAAAGTCGGCGCCAGCGCCACGGCGAGGGCCGCCGCTTCTTCTGCGGTCAGCCGCAGCCGCTGCGGATCGTCGACGATCAGGCTTCGATCGTGGAAATTCAGGCGTACCGGATCGAGGCACAGCCAGTCTGTTTCGCCGGGATGTTCGTGCAACTCGAGCCGGCGCAAGGCCGCGGCGGGGAGCGGAGCGCTCAGGGTGCTTGCATCGGCGAGAACGTCGGCTGTACTCCGCGGCGGAAGCCGGCGCAACCGGCCGCGTCCGAGCAGGGTGGTGAAGGCGGGCAGGGGCAGGTCACAAGTGAGATCCGCGAGCGCCTGGCGCGTCCAGATGAGGCCAGGCACGATGAGCGTCAGCATGGCCGCATGTTAACATGGCCCGCCAACCCAATTTATCGAATGAACTACGAACTCCTCATCGGATTGCGCTACACGCGCGCCCAGCCGCGCGAAGGCGTCGCCAACCGCTTCATCTCCTTCATCGCGCTGATTTCCATGCTCGGGCTGGCGCTCGGCGTGGCGGCGTTGATCGTGGTGCTGTCGGTGATGAACGGCTTCCAGAAGGAACTGCGCGAACGCATCCTCGGCGTCGTTTCCCATATCCAGATCAGCAGCCCGGGCGGCGAAATCGCCGACTGGAGCAAGGTGGTGCAGGGGGCGGCGCAGCATCCACGGGTCAAGGCGGCGGCGCCCTTCGTCCAGGCCCAGGGCATGTTGAGCTTCGACGGCCAGGTGCGCGGCATGATGGTGCGCGGCATCGTCCCCGAGGCCGAGGACAAGGTCGCCGATTTCGGCAGCTACATGAAGTCGGGCAAGTTAGATTCCTTGCGGGCCGGCGAATTCGGCATCGTTCTCGGCAGCGAACTGGCGCGCGCGCTGCGGGCCGTCCCCGGCGACAAGGTCACGCTGCTGGCGCCGCAGGGCCTGGTCACCCCGGCCGCGATCCTGCCGCGGGTCAAGCAGTTCCGCGTGACCGGCATTTTCGAAGCCGGCATGTTCGAATTCGATTCCGGCCTGGCGCTGATCCACATGAGCGACGCGCAGAAGCTCTACCGCATGGACGATCGAGTTTCCGGGGTGCGGCTCAAGGTCGACGACCTCTTCGCCGCGCCGAAGATCGGCCGCGAGCTGCTGCGCTTTCTCGATCCCGATGCATGGGTCAGCGACTGGACGCGCAGCCACGCCAACTTCTTCCGCGCCGTGGAAATCGAAAAGCGCATGATGTTCCTGATCCTGCTCCTGATCGTCGCCGTGGCGGCTTTCAACATCGTCTCGACGCTGGTCATGGCCGTCACCGACAAGCGCGCCGACATCGCCATCCTGCGCACGCTGGGCGCGAGTCCCGGCAGCATCATGGCGATCTTCATCGTGCAGGGTGTCCTGATCGGAACGGTGGGGTTGGCCGCCGGCATCGGCGGCGGAGTTGCGCTTGCGCTCAACATCGACGTGGTCGTGCCGGCGCTGGAACGCCTGCTGGGCATGCAGTTCCTCGCCAAGGACGTGTATTACATCAGCGAGCTGCCTTCCGACCTGCACTGGGCGGACGTCGGCACCATCGGCGTCGTGTCCTTCGTCCTCACCCTGCTGGCGACGCTGTACCCGAGCTGGCGCGCCTCGCGCACGCAACCGGCGGAGGCGCTGCGCTATGAGTGATCCGGAAATGACAACTCCGGCGCGGGAGACGGTTCTCGAGTGCAGCGGCCTGAGCAAGGTCTTCCACCAGGGCCAGACCGATGTTCCGGTGCTGACCGGTGTTGACCTGAAAGTCGGCGCCGGCGACACGGTGGCCATCGTCGGCGCCAGCGGTTCGGGCAAGAGCACCTTGCTGCATCTGCTGGGCGGACTGGACACGCCGACCGCGGGCACGGTGTTGCTGCATGGCAGCGACCTGGCTCAGGTCGGCGAGGCGGAACGCGGGCGGCTGCGCAACCGCAGCCTCGGTTTCGTCTATCAGTTCCACCACCTGCTGATGGAATTTACGGCCGTGGAAAATGTCGCCATGCCGCTCCTGATCCGGCGCATGGAGCGCGCCGAAGCGGAAGCGCAGGCACGGGCAGTGCTGGAGCGGGTCGGCCTCGGTCACCGTTTCCGCCACCGTCCGGGCGAACTGTCGGGCGGTGAGCGCCAGCGCGTTGCGGTGGCGCGCGCCCTGGTTACCCGTCCGGATTGCCTGCTGGCCGACGAGCCGACCGGGAATCTCGATCGCGGCGCCGCCGACGCGGTGTTCGGTTTGCTGCTGGAGCTTTGTCGCGAGCATGGGGCGGCGCTGATCCTGGTGACCCATGACCTCGATCTGGCGGCACGGGCCGGCAGGGTGCTGCACCTGCAGGACGGCGTGCTGGTCTAAGGGCTGTCGGGTCCTGCGACCCGGTGCCGTCGCCGCCGCTGGTGCCAGACGCGCACCAGATAGAAGCGCCAGGCCACGCGTACCAGGGCATAGCCGGCCAGGGCCAGGCCCGTGGCGAGCAGCAGCAAGCCCAGCGCCAGCGGCGCGCCGAGTCCGGCCATCCAGTCCATGAGCGCCCGGGTCCATTCGACGATGCTCTGGTTTCCCCACTCGGGCGGCGGCACAAAACGCGCGCCTTGACCCGGCAACACCCACTGGCCGATGGCGAAGGCGGCGACGTAGAGCGGCACGATGGTGAAGGGATTGGTGTAGATCGTGGTCAGCATCGCCAGCGGCAGATTGACGCGGAAGATCACCGCGCAGATCGCCGCCCCGAGCATCTGCAGCGGCCCGGGTATCAAACCGCAGAACATGCCGGCGGCGACGGCGCCGGCCGCCGAACGGCGGTTCAGGTCCCATAGCCGCGGATGCAGCAGGGTGTTCTCGAAGGGAGCCAGCCAGCGGTTGCCGCGGATTGCCTCGTGGTCGGGGAGGAACCTGCGGATCTGATGGCGCATGCGCTGCCCCGAAGAGTGGCCGCCTCGCCTCAGGCGATGCGGATGGCCAGTTCGCCGATGCCAGCCACGCCGCCCGTCACCAGGTCGCCCCTGACCACCGGGCCGACGCCTTCCGGCGTGCCGGTGAAAATCAGGTCGCCGGGACACAGCTCGAAATACTTCGAAAGATGCGCGATGGTTTCCGGCACCGACCAGATCAGGTCGGCAAGGTCGCCCTCCTGTTTCAGCGTGCCATTCACCGTGAGCCAGACCCGGCCGGACGCCGGATGGCCGCAACGGCTGGCGGGCACGATGGGCGTGATCGGCGCCGACTGGTCGAAAGCCTTGCCCAGTTCCCAGGGCCGGCCTTTGTCGCGCAGGGCGAACTGCAGGTCGCGGCGCGTCATGTCGAAACCGGCCGCGTAGCCCCAGACGTGATCGTTGGCGCCTGCGGCAGCAATGTCGCGGCCGCCCTTGCCGATGGCCACGACCAGTTCGACTTCGTGGTGATAGTTGGCGGTTTGCGGCGGATAGGCGATATCGGTCGTGACGCCGGGCGCTACCGGTACGACGGCATCGGCCGGTTTGCAGAAGAAGAAGGGCGGCTCGCGATCCGGGTCGGAGCCCATCTCGCGCGCATGCGCCGCGTAGTTGCGGCCGACGCAATAAATGCGCCGCACCGGGAAGCTGTCGCCGCTGCCGGCGACGGGCACGGCGGGTTGGGGGGCGGGCGGAATGACGTAGTTCATAGCGACTCCTGAGGGTTGGTCGCAATTATCGCTCACCGCCGGCCTGCAGCAGTTAACGTGACGCCGGGGACAAACCCCACAAGGGGATACCGTCCCCGGCTTCCGCCGGGGACAAACCCCACAAGGGGATACCGTCCCCGGCTTCCGCCGGGGACATAATGCCGGCCATGCGTTTATTCATTCTGGCATTCGCTGGAGGTGTATGGCTGTTGCAGCAGCAGGCGGCGCTGCCTTCGCTCGCGTGGCTCGGCGGCTTGGGTGCCGGTGCCCTGCTGCTGCTGGGTTTGCGGGAGTCGGCGCCGGCGGTACGGCGATTTGTCGCACCGGTATTGCTCGCCGCCGCGGGGGCGGCACTCGGCTTCGTCTGGGCGGCGACCTTTGCGCAGTTGCGTCTGAACGATGAACTGCCGGCGACGCTCGAAGGCCCTGACATCGAACTGACGGGCGTCGTGGCCGGCCTGCCGCAGGCGCTGGAGCGAGGCGTGCGCTTCGAGTTCGACGTGGAGCAGGCAGTGGCCGGGGTGCCGCCGCATATTTCCCTGGCCTGGTATCGCGGCCGCGACGATGCCGATGACGAAGCCTCGCCGCGGGTTCCCGTGCGCGCCGGCGAGCGCTGGCACTTCACCGTGCGCCTGAAGCGCCCGCACGGCAACCTTAATCCCCACGGTTTCGACTACGAGGCCTGGCTGTTCGAGCGCGGCATCCGCGCCACCGGCTACGTGCGGCCGAAGAGTGCCGAGCGCATCGACGCGCAGGTCTGGCGACCCGGCTATGCGGTGGAGATGTTGCGCGAATCCATCCGCGACCGCTTTCGCGCGGCGCTGCCGGACGTGACAAGCGCGCCCTATGCCGGCATCCTGATCGCGCTGGCCGTCGGCGACCAGCACGCGATCGATCCCGAATTGTGGCAAAGCTTCGCCCGCACCGGCATCACCCATCTGATGAGCATTTCCGGCCTGCATGTGACCATGCTGGCCGGACTGGCCTATGCGCTGGTCAACTGGCTGTGGCGACGCTCGGCCAGTTTGCCGCTGCATCTTCCGGCCCAGCACGCGGCGGCGGTGGGCGGGTTTCTCGCGGCCTTCGGCTATTGTCTGCTGGCCGGCTTCGCGGTGCCGGCGCAGCGCACCTTGTACATGCTCGGCGTGGTGGCCCTGGCGCGACTAAGCGGACGCGAACTGGCGTCGTCGCGGGTGCTGCTGCTGGCGCTGCTGCTGGTGCTGCTGCTCGATCCCTGGGCGGTGCTGGCAGCCGGCTTCTGGCTCTCTTTCGGTGCGGTGGCGCTGCTCTTCCACATCGGCAGCGGTCGCTTGGGGCCGGCGCATTGGCTGATCGAATGGGGCCGCGCGCAATGGGCCGTGACGCTGGGCATGCTGCCGGCGCTCCTGGCCCTGTTCCAGCAGTTTTCCCTGGTTTCGCCCTTGGCCAACGCGGTGGCGATTCCGCTGGTCAGCTTCGTCATCACGCCGCTGGCCTTGTTGGGAACCCTGCCGCTGCTCGATCCGCTGTTGTCGCTGGCGCATTTCTTCACGGCCTGGCTGATGCGATTCATCGACTGGCTGGCAGGCCTGCCGCTGGCGATGTGGCAGCAGGCCGCCCCTCCTGCGTGGGCGGTGCTGCTGGCACTGGCCGGCGGCATCTGGCTGCTGCTGCCGCGCGGCTTTCCGTCGCGCTGGCTGGGACTTATGGCCTTCCTGCCGCTGCTGACGGTGCTGCCGCCGCGTCCGGCACCGGGATCGGCCGAGATTACGGTGCTCGACGTCGGTCAGGGCCTGGCGATTCATGTGCAGACGGCCACCCATGATCTCCTGTTCGATGCCGGACCGGCATTTTCGGCGGATGCCGACAGCGGCAACCGCATCATCGCGCCCTATCTGCGTGCGATGGGGGTGCGCCGGCTCGATGCCATGGTCATCAGCCACGCCGACAAGGACCACGAGGGCGGCGCGGCATCGGTGCTGGCGGCGCTGCCGGTGGCGCTGTTGAGAACGTCGCTGCCTTTCGAGCACCCGCTGTCGGCGCAGCCGGTGGCGCATGAGCTTTGCCGCAAGGGAGAAGCCTGGGACTGGGACGGCGTTGCTTTCGCGATGCTGCATCCGGGCACCGACCCCTTGTCGCGCAAGACCAATGACCTGAGTTGCGTGCTGAGGGTCACGGCGGGCGGCCGGTCTATGCTGCTGACTTCGGACATCGAGGCGGTTTCCGAACAGTCGCTGCTGGCGGGCCCGCCACCGGCGCTGGCAGCCGAGGTGATGACGGTGCCGCATCACGGAAGCAAGACTTCGTCGACGCCCGGCTTCATCGCTGCGGTGGCGGCGCGCGATGTGATCTTTCCCGTCGGCTATCGCAACCGCTTCGGCCATCCGAAGGAGGAGGTGGTGGCGCGTTACCTGGAGAGCGGTGCCCGGCTGCACCGGACGGACGCCGACGGAGCCGTCGGCGTCAGCCTCGCCGCGGCGGGCATCGGCTTCAGGCACGAGCGGGCCGAGCGCAGACGCTACTGGCACGCCGGGTAGACCATAATCGGCGCCCGACCTTGCGCCTTCTGCCATGAACCCTAGCGACTCCCCCCCTTTTGCCGGCCTGCGACCGGAGCCCATCCTCGATGCGCTGGAGAGCCTGGGCTATCGCTGCGACGGCGCCCTGATGGCGCTCAACAGCTACGAAAACCGGGTCTGGCAGATCGGCATAGAGGATGCTGCGCCCCTGATCGCCAAGTTCTACCGGCCGGGGCGCTGGAGCGACGTGCAGATCGCCGAGGAACACGCCTTTACCGCGGCCATGGCGGCGGACGAACTGCCGGTGGTGACGCCCCTGGTGATCGGCGGACAAACCTTGTTCGCCCACGGCGGCTTCCGGTTTGCGGTGTTCCCGCGCCAGGGCGGTCGTGCCCCGGAGTTCGCCGAGCCGCAAATTCTGGAATGGATGGGGCGCCTGATGGCGCGCATTCATATCGTCGGTGCGCGTTCGCCCTTTGTCCTGAGGGAAACACTGGACATCCGCAGCTTCGGCGTCGAATCGCGCGACTGGCTGCTGGCCAACGGGATGATTCCGCCGGACCTCGAACCGGTGTGGCGGGGTGTTGCCGACCAGGCCCTCGACGGCGTGCGCCACTGTTTCGAACGGGCCGGCAAGGTTCAACAGTTGCGCCTGCATGGCGACTGCCATGCCGGCAATGTGCTGTGGACCCAGGATGGCCCGCACTTCGTGGATTTCGACGATGCGCGCATGGGCCCGGCGGTACAGGATCTGTGGATGCTGCTCTCGGGCGATGCCGACGAGATGGGCCAGCAACTCGGCCACGTGCTGGCGGGTTACGAGACTTTCCGCGAATTCGACGACCGCGAACTGCAACTTGTCGAAGCCCTGCGTACGCTGCGCCTGATGCATCATTCGGCCTGGCTGGCGCGGCGCTGGAACGACCCGGCCTTTCCCGCGGCGTTTCCGTGGTTCGCGACGAACCGCTACTGGGAGGAGCGCATACTCGAACTGCGCGAGCAGATAGCGGTGATGCAGGAAAGCCCGATTGTTCCGCGCTAAGGAACCACTGATCAAGTCACGTTTCGTCATTCCGGCGCAAGCCGGAATCCAGAATAATCATGGCGCTGGACACCGGCTTTCGCCGGTGTGACGGCTTATTCAGCGCTTTCCTAAAGGAGAAGTTTTATGCAAATGCGCGAAGGAAAAGTGAAGTGCCTCAGTGCCGCCGGCTTTCATCACATGGCCTATGTGGAATGGGGCGATGCGGCGAATCCGAAGGTGCTGGTCTGCGTGCACGGCCTGACCCGCTGCGCGCGCGATTTCGACTTCGTGGCGCAGGCGCTGGCTGACGACTACCGCGTGGTTTGCCCGGACGTGGTGGGGCGCGGACGCAGCGACTGGCTGCGCAACAAGTCCCTTTACGGGATACCGCAATATTGCGCCGACATGACCACCCTGCTGGCGAAGCTGAATGCCGAGGCCGTGGACTGGATCGGCACCTCGATGGGCGGCCTGATCGGCATGGCGCTGGCCTGCCAGCCGGAAACGCCGATCGCGCGGCTGGTGCTGAACGACGTCGGACCGGTGATCACGGCGACATCCCTGGCGCGTATCGGCAATTATCTGGGCGCCGCGCCGCGCTTCGACAACATCGGGCAGGCCGAAGTCTTCGTCCGTTTCGTCTCGGCGCCCTTCGGCAAATTTTCCGATGAAGAGTGGCGGCATCTGACGCAGCACGTCACGCGCACGGCGGCCGACGGCAAGGTCGAGTTTGCCTACGATCCGGGCATTGCCCAGTCCTTCCGCGAAATGCAGGCAGCCGGCGAGGGCAAGGATGTCGAGATGTGGCCCCTGTATGACGGCATCGCCTGTCCGACCTTGCTGCTGCGGGGCGAAATCTCCGACCTGCTGACGCACGAGACGGCATTGCAGATGACCGGACGCGGGCCGCGCGCGAAGCTGGTGGAAGTGCCCGGCGTCGGCCATGCGCCGATGCTGATGAATGCCGCACAAGTGGCTCCGGTGCGCGAATTTCTGCTCGGATGAGGGCGCCGTCGGGCTGATGCTGCGCTGCCGCATCGAAAGTTTCGATACCGGTATTTTCCGCGAATTAGAATAGGCGCCCATTCGCATATTCCGGCAATGGCTTAAAGAGGAGGCATCATGCAGAAATCGTTGCACATCGATCCCAACAAATGCACGGGGTGTTTGCAGTGCGAGATGGCGTGTTCGTACGAGAACCATGGCGTATTCAACATTTCCAAATCGCGGATCAAGGTCTTCAACTTTGAGCACGAAGGACGCAAGGTTCCCTATACCTGTACCCAGTGTGCCGAAGCCTGGTGCATGACCGCTTGCCCGGTGGACGCCATC
>CAIZKA010000230.1 GCA_903933395.1 uncultured beta proteobacterium
CAGACTGTCGGCGCCGATGCTGCCGGCCACGCCCTTGAGCGTGTGGGCCTGGCGCTGTGCGGTATCCCAGTCGTCGGCGTCGAGTGCCAGGCGCATGGTTTCGCTCGTGTGTTCCTGAAACTTGCAGAACTTGCGCAAGGTGGCGAGATACAGCTCGGTGCTGCCCAGCATGCGACGCAGCGCCGGACCGGAGTCGATGCCCGGGATGCCAAGATCAAAAATCGGCGCCGGCGACACGGCGCCCGCACTGCTGACGGCCGCCGGCATTGGCATGGGGGCATGCCGGGCCGGTATCCATTTCAACAGGGTCTGCCAGAGCTGGTCCGGCTCGATCGGCTTGGCGAGAAAATCGCTCATGCCCGAATCCAGGCAGCGCTGACGGTCGGCGGGCTGAACATTGGCGGTCATCGCCACCACCGGCAGTTCGGCCAGGCCGGGGGTGCGGCGCAGTTCGAGGGTGGCCGCGATGCCATCCATTACCGGCATCTGCATGTCCATCAGCACCAGGGCGTACTCATGCGCCCGCAGCCGTTCCAGTGCGACGCTGCCGTTTTCAGCCAGGTCAACGTCGAAGCGTGCATGACGCAAGAGTTGCAGCGCCACTTCCTGATTGATCTCGTTGTCCTCGACCAGCAGGATGCGCGCGCCGGCAATCGTCGCCAGGTTCTGGAGCGCGCACGAGGGTGACGCTGCGGTCATGCTCGAATCACTGCCACTGCCTTGCAGTACCCGCATGGCCGAGTCGAACAGCATCGAGGCGTTGAGCGGCTTGACCAGCACGTCGTGAATGCCGGCGTCTTCGGCCTGGTGAAACACTTCCTCGCGGCCGTAGGCGGTGACCAGCAGCAAATGCGGTGGCTCCGCCAGGGGCAGCGACTGGATTTTGCGGCAGGCATCAATGCCGTTCATCGCCGGCATGTGCCAGTCCATGAACACCAGTTCGTAGGGATTGTTCTCCCGGTCGGCCTGCGCAACCGCTTCTACTGCGTCATGTCCGGAGGTGACGACATCGACCGCGAAAGTCATGCTGCGGAGCATTTCATTCATCACCTGGCGCGCGTTGTCATTGTCGTCGACCACCAGCACATGGCGGCCGCGCAGATCCGGTTCGGGCAGCAGCACGCGCTTGACCTTGTGGCTGATGCCGAGTCGCGCGGTGAACCAGAAGGTACTGCCCTCGCCGGCCACACTGTCGACGCCGACCTCGCCACCCATCATCCCGGTCAGTTGCTTGGAAATGGCCAGCCCGAGCCCGGTGCCGCCATACTCGCGCGTGGTCGAGGTATCGCCCTGGGTAAAGGCGGTGAACAGACGGCCTTGCTGCTCTTCGGTAAGGCCAATGCCGGTGTCGCGCACCGCGAACCAGAGCAGCACGCTGTCCTCGCTGGCTTCGCGCAGGCGAACAATGATGTCGATCTCGCCGCGTTCGGTGAACTTGAGGGCATTGTTGGCATAGTTGATCAGTACTTGCCCGAGCCGCAGCGAGTCGCCGACGACGTCGACCGGGACGTCGCTGGCGACGTCGAGTATCAGCTCCAGCCCCTTCTCGGCGGCCTTTTCGGCGATCAGGTTTACCACGCTGGACAGCGCAGCCTCGAGCTCGAAGTCGGTGTGCTCGATGGCCAGCTTGCCGGCCTCTATCTTCGAAATGTCGAGAATGTCATTGATGATGCGCAGCAGGTGCTGGCCGGAAAGCTGGATCTTCCTGACGTAATCGCGCTGGCGCATCGTCATCTCGGTATTCAGTACCAGATGCGTCATGCCGATGATGCCGTTCATCGGCGTGCGGATTTCGTGGCTCATGTTGGCGAGGAAGTCGGACTTCATGCGCGAGGCTTCCTCGGCCATTTCGCGGGCGCGATTCATTTCGTCTTCAAGCGTGCGGCGCAGGGTGATGTCCTGGACGATGCCGAGGTAACCCGTGGCGACGCCGTCGGCCCCCTTCACGGTGGTCGTCAGCAGCAGACCGGCAAAGCGTGTGCCGTCCTTGCGCACAAGCGTCCACTCGTGGCTGTCGCGCCCGGTGGCCGCAGTGCGTGCCAGGATGGCAAGCATGCCGCTGATGTTGCATCCCATTTCGGCCTGAATCGCGGCGACGGCGGCTTCGACTTCCTCGGCGACATGGAGGTGCGCCGCGCTTTCACGGCCGATGATTTCATCGGCGTCCCAGCCAAGCATGCGCTCGGCGCCGCTGTTGAAGAGCGTAATGCCGCCTTCCAGATCGATACCGATAATTCCGATTTCGGTGGCGGCGGCGAGAATCTCGTTGAGGACGGTGTTGGCTTGCCGCAGGGACTCGCTGCTGGTCAGCAATTGCTGCTTCTGCGCGTCAAGCTCCTCTGCCTGCAGTTTTATTTCGCGGGCCAGCTTTTTGGTACGCAGGTTGCGTCGAAGCACGTCGAGCAGCGGCGCCAGCGCCGTGGGCAAGGCGTCGAGCAGCAACCGTCGGCGCGCGTCCGGCGCCGCGATCAAGGCCAACTCGACGATGCCGATGGTCTCGCGGCGCAGCGTCAGCGGCAGCAGCTGGACGCGATGCGGTGGCGCGTCGACCAGCCCCGAGCTGAGACGTAGAACGCTGCCGGTCGGATCGTCGAGCACCAGCGGCAGCATGTCCCGTGCGCACTGCCCGACCAGGCTCTCGCCGTGGGCGTAGGCGGGTCCGTCCGCCGTGCGTCCGTAGCCCCCGATCGGGCGCTGCACCGCGGCAGCGTCGACGTCGGCATAGATCAGGCCCTGCACGGCACCCACGGCCGGACACAGTTCCGCCAGTGTCTTTTCGCCGAATTCTTCCATCGAATCGGCTAGCTGTACCTTGCCGAGAATGCCGGCGAGCTGCTCCTTGGCCCAGCGCTGATTTGCCAGCTCGACGCTGACCCGCTGCAGAGAGGAGAGCGCCTCGGCCATCTCGCCGAATCGCCCCGGGTAGTTGCGCCGGAGGGATTGCGTCAGATCGCCTGCGACCATGGCGTTGGCCACACGCACCGAGTCGGTGAGGCCGGCTTCAGTGAGGTCGGCAAGCTGGTTGAGCAACTCGGACAGGTCCCGAATGTAACCCTCCTTGCCGGTCAGGACTATCCTGCCGCTGAAGTCGCCTCGCACGGCGGCGGCCTCGACCAGGCTGCGAATCTCGGCGACGATCTGCGACAGGCTGTATTGCATGGTCTGCAGCGAGGCGAGCATTTCGGCCGTCTCCTCGTCGCCCTGAACGGTGATGATCGAAGACAGGTCGCCCTTCGCAATCCGGCCGGCTACCGCCGTGCTTTGCACCATCGCCCGCGACAGGCCGCGCGTGACCAGGTAGGCCAGGCCAAAAATTGCGAGGATCATCGCCCCGCCCGCCAGCGACAGCATCGAAATGGCATTGTTCTTTATCGCCAGGCCGGCGGCGGCGCTCTGCTGGCCGAGTTCCATGTTGTAGTGCGTGTGGGCGTCGAGCGCCTCAGCCAGCTTCTCCGCCACGGGTATGGAATGGCTGATCAGCGCCAGGGCCTCCTTGTCCTGGCTGCCGTTGGAGGCCGCCAGGATGTCGCCGATATGGTTCGAGTATTCGGCCAGCACGGAAA
>CAIZKA010000231.1 GCA_903933395.1 uncultured beta proteobacterium
AGGGCGCGCATCAGCGTGGTCTTGCCGCAGCCGTTGCCGCCCATGACGACGAAAATGTCACCCTTGTTCACCACGAAATCCAGGCCGCGCTGCACCACGAAATCGCCGTAGGCCATGGTCAGGTCTCGTACTTCTATATGAGAGGCCTGATCCATGGTCTATATTCCCAGCTGATAGAAGACGATGGTCATGATCGACGCGGCAATGGTGATCAGCAGGATGGCGGTGACTACCGCCGAGGTTGCCGCGTGGCCGACCGCCTCGGCGCTGCGTCCGCACTGCATGCCGCGCAGGCATCCGGCGAAAGCCACGATCGCGCCATAGACCGTGCCCTTGGCCAGCCCGACGGCGAACTGCTTGAACTCCAGCGCGCGCAGTGTCTCCGTGTAGTACTCGAAGAAGCCGATGTCGAAGATGGTCATCGACACCAGCAAGCCCGCCAGCATGCCGATGAAGCCCGAGTAGAGCGTGAGCAGCGGCACCATCAGCATCAGTGCCAGGATGCGCGGCAGCACCAGAAAGTCGATGGCCGAGATGCCGAGCGTCTTGTAGGCGTCGATCTCCTCGTTGACCTGCATGGTGCCGAGCTGGGCGGCGAAGGCGGCGCCGGTGCGGCCGGCGATGATGATCCCGGTCATCAGGGCGCCGACCTCGCGCACCATGCCGATGGCCACCAGATCAGCGATGAAGATTTGGGCGCCGACCAGTTTCAACTGGTCGGCGCCCAGATAGGCGAGGATCAGTCCGACCAGAAAGCTGATCACCGAGACGATCGGCAGCGCACGCGGCCCGACTTCCTCGATCTCCAGCCAGAGGTCGCGGCGGCGAAAGCGGGCCCGTCCGGTGAACAGCCGCAGCAGCGACAGCGTGACTTCGCCGAGAAAGCCGAGCATTTGCGGCGCGCCGCGAAAGAACGCAATGGTCGCCGTGCCGACTTGGGTGAACGTTCCCTGCCGGCCGTTGTCGCGCCCGGCGAGCTTCTGCTCCGTTACGGCGAAGGCCATCGCCAGCAGGCGTTGCGCTCCTGGCGGCAGTCCGCTGTGATCGACCGCAATGCCGCGATCCATGCAGGATTTGCTGATCCCGGAAACGTAGGTCAGCAGTCCGGAATCCCAGTCGGTGAGTTTTCCCGCATCGAAACGGACACGGCAAACCGGAGGTGCCAGCCGGGTTGTCAGGGTGTCCGCCGAGGGCAGATTCTGGTCGATGCACCAGCGTCCGCCGAGAACGATGAGCAGGGTATCCGGGCCATCGACTTCGGCTGGCCGCACATCGAGTTGCCACGCTGCCTCGTTGCGCATGGCCGATCGGCTTCGGGCTATTTCTTGCCGAAGCCGCCGAGCAGTGCCGCTACGGGTCGCTGCGGGCGAGTCGGCGCGGGCTTCTCGGCGCCGATTTCGACCGCACCGGCCTTGCCGACGTAAGGCTTGTTCGGATCGAAATCGAGTTTCGGCAAGCGCGGGTCGAGTCGCGGCACGTGGGCGGCGGGCGCTGGCAGGTGCGGCGGCGGCCGGCGGTCGTGCTGCTTGACTTCGCGTTCGCGGCGCTTTTCTTCGTGTTCGCGGCGATGGCCGCCACCGCTGCGTTCGCGTCCATGCTCGCGTTCGGGCGTGGCGGTGCCGAGATTGAAGCCGGTGATCTCGACGCGCTCGATCTTGCGCTTGATCAGCTTTTCGATGTCGGTCAGGCGCTGCGTTTCCTCCGGGGCGAACAGCGAGGTGGCGTTGCCCAGCTTGCCGGCGCGGCCGGTGCGGCCGATGCGGTGGATGTAGTCTTCCGCGGTGTGCGGCAGTTCGTAGTTGATGACGTGAGGCAGGTCGTCGATGTCGAGACCGCGTGCGGCGACGTCGGTGGCGACCAGCACGCGGATCTTGCCCGACTTGAAGCCTTCCAGCGCTTCGGTGCGCTGCTGCTGGCTCTTGTCGCCGTGAATCGCGTCGGCGGCGATGCCCTGGCGTTCGAGATAGACCGCGAGGCGGCTGGCGCCGAACTTGGTGCCGACGAAGACCAGCACCTGCTTGGCATTTTC
>CAIZKA010000232.1 GCA_903933395.1 uncultured beta proteobacterium
GACTCCTGTCGAAGGCAACAGAAGGCAGCGAGAGCGGGGATCCGGGCTCGGAACTGCACCTCCAGCGAGCACCCCAGGGTGCGTCGCCGCTGATCGTCTCGGCCCAGGCACTGGCCACGAGCAAGGACGGCGAGGTTCGCTACCTGCACTGGATCCTGCGCGACGTGACCCATCAGCGCGAAACCGAATTCGAAACCCAGATTTCCACGATGGTGTTCAAACATGCTGCCGAGGGTGTGATGATCACCGACATCGAAGGGACCATCCTCGTCGTCAACCCCGCCTTCAGCCGGATCACCGGCTACAGCGCGGAAGAGGTGGTCGGCCAGACCCCCCGTATCCTTAGTTCCGGCAAGCAGGATGCCGCCTTCTATGCGGAATTCTGGCAGGCGCTGCGCGAGAACGGCAGCTGGCAGGGAGAGATATACGACCGGAGAAAGAACGGCGACATCTATCCCGAGTGGCTGACGGTGAGCGCCGCCCGCGCCGCCGATGGCAGCATCCTCAGCTACATTGCGGTGTTTACCGACTTGTCGCGCCTGCTGCGGGCAGAAAAACGCCTGGCCTATCTCGCGCATCACGACTCCCTGACCGGCCTGCCCAATCGCCTGCTGTTTCAGGACCGCCTGGCGCAGACGCTGGCACAGGCAAAGCGCTCCGGCGTTCAGTTCACCCTGATCTTCATCGATCTCGACAAGTTCAAGCCGATCAACGACACGCTCGGCCACGCCGTCGGCGATCTCGTGCTGCAGGAAGCCGCCAATCGCCTGTCCGGCTCCGTGCGGGAATGCGACACCGTGGCGCGTCTGGGCGGTGACGAGTTCGTCATTCTCGCGCCGGGGCTGGTCGGGGATACGGACATCGGCGGCTTGTGCAACAAGATGATCGATTTGTTGCGCCAGCCTATCCAGGTCCAGGGGAATGAAGTCTTCATTGGTAGCAGCTTGGGCTGCGCCGAGTACCCAAACCATGGCGCCGATCAAGTGGCGCTCCTGCAATCTGCCGACGCGGCGATGTACAAGGCCAAAACAGCGGGTGGCAACAGCTATGCAATTTACGACGGCGGTGTCACGCCGGTTCCCGCCCCGGAGGGGACCTTATGAACCCGGTGTTGAAGCATTGTGCGAGCCGGCTTCTGCTCGGTACCATGCTGGTCTGGATTTGCGCCGCCCTTCCCGCTCTTGCACAGCAAGCGGCGCAAAAGCCCCTCGAGTTCGGCATCGTGCCGCAACAGTCGGCGACCCGGTTGGCGGAGGACTGGGGGCCGTTGCTTGCAGAAATCAGCAAGCGCTCCGGCGTTGCGCTGATATTTCGTACCGCCCCCAACATTCCGGGATTCGAAGAGCGCCTGGGCAAGGGCGACTACGACCTGGCCTACATGAACCCCTATCATTACGTGGTCTTCCACAAGGCATCCGGCTACCGGGCTTTTGCCAAGGAGCAGGATCGCAAGATCAAGGGCATTCTGGTGGTGAAGAAAGACAGCTCCTACCGGAAACCTGCCGATCTGGCCGGCAAGACCGTGGTGTTTCCGGCCCCGGCGGCCTTTGCCGCCAGCATCCTGCCACAGGCCGAGTTCGGCCGATTGAAGATCGCCATCGAAGCCAAGTTCGTCGCTTCCCACGATTCCGTCTATCGCGCGGTCGCTTCCGGTCTGCAGGAAGCCGGCGGCGGTATTCAGCGCACCTTCGAGGCTACCGCGCCGGAGGTTCGCGACGCCCTGCGCGTGCTGTCCGAAACACCGGCCTACACGCCGCATGCCTTTGCCGCGCATTCCCGGGTGCCGCCGGAAATACTCGCCAGGGTGCTTGCCGCAATGACGTCCCTGTCCGCCGACGAGGCCGGGCAACGCCTGCTGGCGCCGCTCGCCTTCAAGGGCATCGCCGCCGCGCAGGACAAGGAATGGAACGACATCCGGGCGCTTGACATCAATCTTCTCGAGCGCTACGGCCGGCAATGAACA
>CAIZKA010000233.1 GCA_903933395.1 uncultured beta proteobacterium
GACTGCAGCTTGGCGATTTCGGCCACTCCGGAAGGCACGAACACCGACTCGGGAATGAATTGCTTGCGATCCAGCTTGCGGTTCCTCAGGGTGATCTCGCAGACGTCGAAGGTCACGCCCTGCCCGGCCAGCGTCTCGACCTGGACGTTATACGGGTTGCCATTCTTGTCCTTGGCACCCTCCATCAGGAAATCCACACCCTGGGCGTGCGTGACGACCACGATCTTCGCCTTCGGATTGACTTCGAGATGATTGCCGATGTTGCGCAAGGCCGCGGTGGCGTTCGCCACATCGTTGACGTGATAGACCACCTTGTCCTCCTGGTTGTCGGCAAGCGCCGCGCCGCCAACGAGAAACAGGGAAGCTGCCGCCATTGCCGTCGCAAGAACTTTTGTCATTCTGTCCATGTATTCTCCTCTGTGGGTAGCCGGGGTAGCAACCCCGATTTGCTTTAATCCTAAGACAATACTCGTGTCGAATCCCGTTTTCAACACGGAGCTATACAGGATGGTTATGCAGCACTTGATTTTGGCTATGCCGGCAGGCATAGCCGGCCGTCCGCAGAAACATTGCCTTACGCGGCCGCGCGCGGCGCGTACGCCCGTGTCGGCTAGAATTGCCGCATGAACAAGCGTTCGCTCATCATTTTCCTGGCAGTGCTTTCCGTCGCCGGCGCCGGCGGCTATGCCGCATGGAGAACATGGGACCGCGCCGGCGACACGCCGAAATACAAATTGGCCAAAGTAGAGTCCGGCCTGCTGACGGCCGCAGTTTCCGCCACCGGCACGCTGAATCCCGTGGTCTCGGTCCAGGTCGGATCGCAGGTCTCGGGGCAGATCAAGGAGATCCTGGTCGACTTCAACTCGCCGGTGAAGTCCGGCCAGTTGATCGCGCGACTGGACCCTGAGACCTACGAGCATCGTGTGCGCCAGGCTCAGGCGGACGTGGATGCCGCCCGCGCCGGACAGGGCGTGCAACAGGCGGAAGTGTCCCGTTCCCGCGCCAACCTGTCCAACGCCCAGCGCGACTACGAACGCAAGAAGACGCTGGTGGAGAAGAACTTCATCTCTCCGGCGGAGCGCGATACGGCGCAGAACAATCTGGATGCGGCCCGCGCCGCCCTCGCCTCGGCCGATGCCCAAGTGAAGAACGGCGACGCGGTCGTCCGCCAGCGCGAGGCCCAGTTGGCAGCTGCCCGCGTCGATCTGGAACGCACGTCGATCAGGGCGCCGGTGGATGGCATCGTGGTCAAGCGCAGCATCGAGCCGGGACAAACGGTGGCGGCCAGCCTTCAGGCGCCGGAGCTTTTTGTCATCGCCAAGAACCTGACGGATATGCAGGTGGAAACCTCGATCGATGAGGCCGATGTCGGTCGCGTCAGCGTCGGCCAGAAAACCAGCTTCACTGTGGATGCCTTCCCCGGCCGCGATTTCGAGGGCGAGGTGCGACAAGTGCGCAAGGCCGCCACCGTGGTGTCGAACGTCGTCACCTACACCGTGGTGATTTCGGCAGCGAACCCCGATCTCACCCTATTGCCGGGAATGACCGCCAACGTGCGCATCGTCACCGCGCAGAAGGTCAAGGCACTCAAGGTGCCCAATGCAGCCTTGCGTTTTCGCCCGGCGGGCAGCAGCGACGAAAAGAAGCCCGTAGTCGCCGTGTCGCCAGCGCCGACTTCTGCTGCCGCCGCATCGAGCGGTGGCGGTTCCGGCGGCGGCCTCGCCCAGCAGCGCGAACGCCTGGTTGCCGAACTCAAGCTCGATTCCGGTCAGACGGCCAAGGTCGATACCATTTTCGACAGCATGCGCGACAAATTCAAGGCGGCGCGCGACTTGCCCGAAGCTGAAAAGGGCAAGGCGCAGGAACGCAATCGCGCCGACGTCCGCGAGCGGGTTTCGGCGCTGCTCACGCCGGAGCAGAAGAAGCGCTACGACGAAATGGCCGGCGAAGCGCAAGCCGCTCGGGCCGGCGGCGGCAGCGGCAGGGTCTGGATCGTCGGCGACGACGCCAACCCGAAGGCGGTCAGCGTCCGTCTCGGCCTGAACGACGGCAGCATGACCGAGATCGTCTCGGGCGACATCAAGGAAGGCAGCGAAGTGATCGTCGGCCAACAGACCGCAACTGGCGCCAAACCCTCCGGCATTCCCGGCCCGCGGCTGTTTTAGGGATTTCCCGCATGAGCGCGCCGCTGATCCGGGTCGAGGAACTGACCAAGGATTACGTCATGGGCAGCAACGTGGTGCCGGCCCTGTGCGGGGTCAGTCTCGACATCGCGGCCGGCGAGTTCGTCGCCGTCATGGGCCCGTCCGGCTCCGGCAAGTCGACCTTCATGAATCTGCTTGGCTGCCTGGATCACCCCAGTGGCGGTCGTTACTGGCTGGACGGGCAGGAAGTGTCGCAGCTATCCGGCGACCAACTCGCCCGCGTGCGCAACCGCAAGCTCGGCTTCGTCTTCCAGCATTTCAACCTGCTGGCCCGCACCTCCGCGCTGGACAATGTCGCCCTGCCTCTGCTTTACAGCGCGATGCCGCCCTCGGAGCGAAATCGGCACGCCGAGCAACGCCTCGTCCAGGTCGGCCTGGCGGAACGCATGGACCACCACCCGGCGCAGCTCTCCGGCGGTCAGCAGCAACGCGTGGCGATTGCCCGCGCCCTGGTGAATGATCCGCAACTGGTGCTCGCCGACGAGCCGACCGGCGCGCTGGATTCACGCACCAGCGTCGAAATCATGGCGCTTCTGCAACAGCTCAACCGCGAAGGCATCACCATCGTGCTGGTAACCCACGAGCACGACGTCGCTCATTTCGCCGGACGCATCATCAGCTTTCGCGACGGCAAGGTCATCGAAGACAAAACCAATGCCGCCAACGACGCGGCGGCGCTCCTCGCATGAGCGTCCAGCGCAGGGCCGCCCCAAGCGGACGCCCGCCAAAACCTTGGAGGCCGGGCTCCGCATGGCCGAACCATGATCACCCCCTTCCTCGGGAAGGGGGATGGGGGAAAGGTCCATGAATTTTGCCGCGACCCTCCGCATCGCGCTGCTCGCGCTGCGCGTCAACAAGATGCGCTCGGCGCTGACCATGCTCGGCATCATCATCGGCGTCGCGGCGGTGATCGTCATGATCGCCGTCGGCGGCGGCGCGCAGGCACGCGTCGAGGATCAGATCCGCAGCCTCGGTTCCAACATCATCATGGTGCTGTCGGGCTCGATGACCTCTGGTGGCGCGCGCGGCGGCAGCGGTTCGCAGCCAACGATTACCGAGGACGACGCCTACGCGCTGAACCGCGAGATCGACGAAATCCAGGCTGCCGCGCCGTCTCTGCGCGGCAGCGGACAGGTAGTGGTCGGCAATGCCAACTGGTCCACGGTGTTTTACGGCACCTCGCCGGAGTATCTAGAAGTCCGCGAATGGGCGGTAGTCGAAGGTCGCGGCTTCGAGCAGGCGGAAATTAATGGCGCCGGCAAAGTGGTACTGCTGGGACAGACCGTGGCGAAAAATCTCTTCGGCGACTCCAGCCCGATCGACCAGGTGGTCCGCGTGCGCAAGGTACCGCTCACGGTCATCGGCGTTCTGGAGCGCAAGGGGCAAAACATGATGGGTCAGGATCAGGACGACATCATCCTGATGCCGATCAGCACGGCCAGGAAGCGCGTGCTCGGCTCGGCGCAGCAGGCCAAGAGCCGCAGCGTCTCGTCGATCATGGTCAAGGTGAAGGACGGCGCCGACATGGGCGCGGCGGAAGCGCGCATGCGCGAACTGCTGCGGCAGCGCCACCGTCTGCAACCCGGACAGGACGACGACTTTTACGTGCGCAACCTGTCCGAGATTCTCCAGGCCCAGGAAGCCTCCTCGAAGGTGATGTCGCTGCTGCTGGCGGCCGTCGCCTCGGTCTCCCTGCTGGTGGGCGGTATCGGCATCATGAACATCATGCTGGTCTCGGTCACCGAGCGCACCCGCGAGATCGGGCTGCGCATGGCCGTCGGCGCGCGCGCGCGGGACATCCTGACCCAGTTCCTGGTCGAAGCCGTCACGCTCTCCCTGATCGGCGGCACCATCGGCATCCTTCTCGGCGTCGGCGGCGCCATGGCGATTGCCGAACTCGCCGGATGGCGCACCGAGCTTTCGGGCAGCTCGATCGTGCTCGCGGCGGGCTTTGCCGGCGCGATCGGCATATTCTTCGGCTACTACCCGGCAAAGAAGGCCTCGCGCCTGCTGCCCATTGAAGCGCTGCGCTACGAGTGAGCGGAGGACAAATGGCGGAAGAAATCGAACTCAAGCTGGCGCTGGCCGAAACCCATCAGGCGCGCTTCCTGCGGCACCCGATGCTGAAGCAGGCTCTCGGGCGCCATATTGAAACTCTCGACAACATTTATTACGACACGGCGGATCTTTCCCTGCGTCGCCGCGGCATTGCGCTGCGCCTTCGCCGCAAGGGGCGCGACTGGTTGCAAACGGTCAAGCTGGCAGGCGCGTCGCACGCCGGGCTCTCCAGCCGGCCGGAGTGGGAAGTCCCTTATACCGGGCATTTCGACTTTTCCGGCGTTGACCAGCCTGCCGTGCGCGATTGGCTGCAGCGCCCCAAGCTGCTGGCTCGCATCATCCCCATCTGCGAAACGCGGTTCCGGCGCGTCACCTGGAAATTCAACGCGGCTCCCGGCGTCGTGCTGCTTACGCTGGATCGCGGCTGGATCATCGCAAGCGGCCGGCGCGAAGCCATTTCCGAAGTTGAACTGGAGCTCGCCGCGGCACCGGTGCATGCCATCTTCGCGATTGCCACCCAACTTGCCCAGCGGGTTGCCCTGACGCCATCGGTATTGTCCAAGGCGGAGCGCGGCTATCGCCTGCACCTTGGCACACCGCCCCGGCCGTTCAAGGCCGAAACCGTAGCCCTGTCTCCGGCCATGCCGCCGTTCGAGGCCTTTCGCTGCATCGCCATGTCATGCCTGGAGCACCTGCAGCAGAATCACCACGGCGCACTGACCCGTGACGACCCCGAGTACATACATCAGATGCGCGTGGCGACGCGGCGCCTGCGTGCAGCCCTGCGACTTTTTGCACCGGTACTGCCGGACCAACTTGCCGGGTCCCTGCGTACGCCGCTCACCGCCCTGATGACCCACCTCGGCCGGGCCCGCGATCTCGACGTGCTGCTGACCGAAATTGCCAACCCGGTACTGGCTGCCCTTCCCGATGAGCCGCGACTGCCCGCACTGGCCGGCGACATCACCAACCGCCGCTATGTCGCTCGCCAGCAGGCGCTGGCCCTGCTCGCGGCGCCAGATTACGGACGCACGCTGCTGGCCGCACTCGAGACGCTGCATCCGGTTCCGGCAGGCGACGGCGCCGCGATACCGCTGCGGACATTCGCCAGAGATCGCCTGCGTCGGCTGCGCACAAAGCTGCGCCGGCTGGCCGCCGCGGCCGACCTTCAGGATCCCGCGTCGCTGCACGCCCTGCGGATCGGGGTCAAGCGCCTGCGCTACGCACTGGAGTTCTTTGCCCCGCTGGCGCCGGACGGTGCCTTCAGCCGGGTATTGCAACGCCTCGCCGGCGTGCAGGACACGCTGGGACAGCTCAACGACCTGGCCAATGCCGGCGCCCTGCTGATGGATTGCGCGGGCGACGATCCCCGACTGCGCGAGGCGGTCACCTTGATCGGCGGCTGGCACGGTCCGCGCTACGCCGGCCTGCAGGCCGCCGTAGCGCGCGAATTGCCGCGACTGACCCGCCTGCGCCTGCCGCGTCTTTCCGCCGCGTAACCGCCTTGCAACAAGAATGATGGATGATTGACCGCACACAGGAGGAGCCCCGATGGAACTGATACTCTGGCGCCACGCCGAAGCCGAGGAAGCCGACGGCACCATCGCCGATCACAAGCGCCGCCTGACCGCCCGCGGCGAAAAGCAGGCGAAGCAGGTCGCGCGCTGGCTGCACCGCCACCTGCCGCGCAAGCGCAAGGTTCTGGTCAGCCCCGCCGAACGCACCCAGCAAACGGTCCACGCACTGGAGTTGCCCTACGAGATCGAACCCGGGCTCGCTCTGGGAACTTCCGCAACGGACGTGCTGACGATCGCCGGCTGGCCCGACCAGAGCGGAGCGGTGCTGATCGTCGGGCACCAGCCGACCTTTGGCCGTGTGGCCTCATTGCTGCTGGCGGGCGAGGAAGCGGACTGGTCGGTCAAGAAAGGCGGAGTCTGGTGGTTTTCCGGCCGCGAGCGCGAGGGAGTCAGGCAAACCGTCCTGCGCGCGGTGCTTAATCCCGATTTCCTCTGAGTTCGCCGAGCCGAACGCGGGGCCGGACTTTTGATAACGGTTGCGGAAACCGGCGTCTTTTGATATTTTAGGCATCGATATATTAATCAGGCTGATCACGCCAGCGCCATATTCCAATGTCAAAAAAACCCGCTTCCGACACCGAAACGCGCGCCACTTCGGAGCATGCCCCCGACTTGCGGCTATGGTTGCGCACCCTGGCCTGTACCAACCTGATCGAGAACCACATCCGTTCGCGCCTGCGCGCCGAGTTCGACATCACGCTGCCGCGCTTCGACCTGATGGCCCAGCTTGAACGCTCTCCACAAGGCCTCAAGATGGGCGAACTGTCCAAGCGCATGATGGTGACCGGCGGCAACGTAACCGGCATCACCGATCAACTGGTCGCCGAAAAACTTGTGGTGCGCGAAGACAGTCCCAAGGACCGCCGCGCCTACATCGTCAAGCTGACCCCGGAAGGGCGTCGCAGCTTCCGCAAAATGGCCGAAGCCCATGAAACCTGGGTCGTCGACCTGTTCGCCGGCATGGACGAGAAACAGCGTAGCCAGTTGTACGATTTGCTGGCAGTCCTCAAGGCCAGCGCTTCGAAGGTGGCAACGAAGAAATAGCGCTGCCGGCCCCTAAGGAGCCGGATTGCTGTAACGCAAATGCAGCGCCTCGATCTGCTGCAAGACTCCATCCGCCAGCACAGTGCTGCAGGCGGAAATATCCTCAACGAGTTGCTCCAGCGTCGTGGCGCCGATGATCGTGCTGGCGACAAACCGGCGCGAGGCAACAAAGCCCAGCGCCAATTGGATCGGCGTCAAGCCGTTTGCGCGCGCCAGTTCGGCATAGGCCGCGACCGCGGGTTGTACATTGGCCTTCGAGTAGCGCTGGGCAAAGCCCGGGAACAGGTTCAGGCGCCCCTTGGCCTGCGAATCGGCCAGATACTTGCCCGACAGCAGACCGAATGCCAGCGGCGAATAGGCCAGCAGGCCCACGTTCTCGCGAAAGCCGATCTCGGCCAGGCCCATTTCCCAGGTCCGGTTGAGCAGGCTGTAGGCATTCTGTACCGAAACCACGCGCGGCAAGCCGTGCTTCCCGGCCTGATGCAGGAACTGCATGACGCCCCAGGGAGTCTCGTTGGACAAACCCACATAACGCACGCGTCCCTCCTCGACCAGTTCGGCAAGTGCCGCCAGGGTTTCTTCCGGAGGCACGAAGTCGCGCTCCTTTTCCGGGTCGAACTGATACTGGCCGAACAACGGCGTGTTGCGATCCGGCCAGTGCAACTGGTACAAGTCGACATAGTCGGTTTGCAGGCGCGCCAGCGAACCTTCCAAGGCGGTGCGGATATTCTTCCTGTTCAATCCCAGGTCGCCGTTCCTGATCCACTTGATGGTGCGCCCGGGACCGGAAATCTTGGTGGCGAGGACGATCCTGTCCCGCGCCTGGCGCTTCAGCCAGCTGCCGATGTAGGTCTCCGTCTTGCCATAGCTCCCGGCGTCCGGCGGCACGGAATACATCTCGGCCGTATCGATGAAGTTGATGCCACGGGCCAGCGCAAAATCGAGTTGCCGATGGGCATCCGCCTCGCTGTTCTGGGTGCCGAACGTCATGGTGCCGAGGCAGACCCGGGAGACCTTGAGATCGCTGTTGCCGAGCATCGTGTATTGCATCGCCCCTGTTTCCTTTTTGTCTGCGGGAGCGCTATTCTATGGTGCCGATGAACCGGACCAGAATGATCTGCACGAAAGCCTCCCCATGCTGACACCGCAACAACTGGACAACGAATACAACGCCCGCGCCGCGATCCCCGACCATCCGGAGATCTTTGCGCGATGGCGCACCGAATCGCGCGCCGCCCGCGATGAACTGCGCTGCGAAGCGGACTATTATTTCGGCCCGTCGCCCGCCGAAACCCTCGACCTCTATCCCGCTGCCGCAACGAACTCGCCTCTGCTGGTTTTCATCCATGGCGGCTATTGGCGTTCGCTGGACAAGCAGGATTTTTCCTTCCTCGCCCCAGCGTTCGTCCGCGCCGGCGTCGCCGTGGCCATTCCCAACTACGGTCTGGCTCCCGCAACGTCGATCGCGGAGATGGTACGGCAGATGCTGCGCGCGCTGGCATGGCTTTACCGCCGCGCACCCGAACTGGGTATCGACCGGCGTCGCATCGTGGTGGCCGGACATTCCGCCGGCGCGCATCTCGCCGCCATGATGCTTGCTGCCGACTGGCCGCTCATGGCTGACGATCTGCCGCGGGACATGCTGTGCGGCGCTGTCTGCATTTCCGGGCTCTATGACCTGCAACCCGTGGCCCGTGCGCCTTTCGTGCAGGCAGACCTCAAACTCGACGAAGCGTCCGCGCGATTTGTCAGCCCTGTCGGCTACCGACCCGGGCGCTCCATACCGCTGATCACTGCGGTCGGCGGCGATGAGAGCGCCGAGTTCCGGCGCCAGAACAGTCTCATCCGCGAAGCCTGGCCGCATTGCTTCCGCCGCGACCTGCCGCTGCCCGGCCGCCATCACCTGGCCGCCGTCGAGGCCCTGAGCGATCCGGATCATCCCTTGTTCCGCGCCACGCTGGATTTACTGGGGGTATGAATTGAAAAAACTTGCCGCTTCCCTGCTGGTGGTCGTCGCCGTCATCGGCGCAGGCGTCTTCTGGCTTTCCGGAAACATCGATGGCCTGATCGGGAAAGCCATTGAAAAATACGGCAGCGCCATGACGCAAGCCAAGGTCAGCGTCGGCACGGTCAAAATCGCGCCGGCGGACGGCAAGGGAATCATCGGCGATCTCGTGATCGGCAACCCGGCGGGCTTCAAGACGGCGCACGCGATGAAGGTGAGCCGGATCGAGGTCGACATTGACATCGCATCTGTTACCAAAGATGTCATCGTGATCCGCCGCATTGCCATCATTGCGCCCGACATCAGTTACGAAAAGGGCAGCTCAATGACCAACTTCGATGCCATCCAGAAGAACATTGCCAGCTATCTCGGACCCGCCGGGAGCAAAAACAATGAACAAAAGGGCGACAAGAAACTCATCGTCGAAGAACTCACGATCCGTCAGGCCAAGGCGCAGGCCAGCGCCGCCTTCATGAACGGCAAGACAGTGAGCGTGCCGCTGCCCGACATCACGATGCGGAACCTCGGCAAAGCCAAGGGCGGCATCACGCCCGGAGAAATGGGGCAGCAAGTGGCGGGAGCATTGATTGCAAAGCTCGGCAGTGCGGTGAACTTCGAGGGGCTGCTGAAATCCGCAGACGGAGCGGTCGGCAAGGCCGGCGCTGCCGTCAAGGGCCTGCTCAAGTAATGGGCAGAGCGGCTTGCGCCGCGTCCGGCGGCCGCCTGTAATACAATACGGGGCTTGCGCGCCCTGCCGGTTGGCGCCAGATCCGGCATTCCGCCGCATTTCCCTCAAGCGCTTCGCCGCCTGAACCGGTTCCCCGCGAGGGGCAGGCCGATTCAGGAGTTCAATTGAACGCGACCACACCCGACATCACCCAATCCGCCGACGCCACATTCGACCCGAGCCCCGGCGCCGTAGCGCCAGCGCCGACCTTTGACCAGCTCGGACTGCTGCCCGAACTGCTGCGCGCCATCAAAGACGCCGGCTATACGACGCCGACGCCGATCCAGGTCCAGGCCATCCCCATCATCATGGCCGGCAAGGACGTCATGGGCGGCGCCCAGACCGGCACCGGCAAGACCGCCGGCTTCACCCTGCCGCTGCTGCAGCGCCTGGCCCGCCATGCCAGCAGTTCGCCTTCGCCGGCGCGCCACCCGGTGCGTGCCCTGATCCTGGCGCCGACCCGCGAACTGGCGATGCAGGTACATCAAAGCGTGGTCACCTACAGCAAGCACCTGCCGCTGCGCTCGGTCTGCATCTATGGCGGCGTCGATATCCGGCCGCAGATCGCCGAGTTGCGCGAAGGCCGCGAAATCATCATCGCCACACCGGGACGGCTGCTCGATCATGTGCAGCAAAAGAGCGTCAGCTTCAACTCCGTCGAGGTGCTGGTGCTCGACGAAGCCGACCGCATGCTGGACATGGGCTTCATCCCCGACATCAAGCGCATCCTCGCCATGCTGCCGAAGGAACGCCAGAGCCTGCTGTTCTCGGCCACCTTCTCCAACGAGATCAAGAACCTCGCCGACAGCATGCTCAAGGCGCCGCAACTGATCGAGGTCGCGCGCCGCAACATGGTGACGGAAACCGTCACCCACCGTGTCTACCCCGTGGCCTCCGACCTCAAGCGCAGCCTGCTGGTGCATCTGCTGACCCACGACGAGGAAAACACCAAGCAGGTGCTGGTCTTCGTCGGCACCAAGTTCGGTGCCAGCCGCCTCGCGGTCTATCTGGAACGCCAGGGCATCGCCGCCGACGCCATCCACGGCGACAAGAGCCAGCAGCAGCGCACCGAGGCGCTCGAGGCCTTCAAGTCGGGCAAGGTGCGCGTGCTGGTCGCCACCGACGTCGCCGCGCGCGGCCTCGACATCGACGACTTGCCGCACGTCATCAACTACGAACTGCCGCACACCGCCGAAGACTACATACACCGCATCGGCCGCACCGGCCGCGCCGGCAAGCATGGCGACGCGACGTCGCTGTTCGCGCCCGAGGAAACCCAGCGCCTGGCCGACATCGAGAAGCTGATCAAGCGCAAGATCGAGCGCGTCGAGATCACCGGCTTCGCCGAACTGGCGCCGGTGCGCGAAAGCGCCCCGAGCAATCGCGGCCACAAGCGCGAGCACCTCGAACGCGCCCGCGAAAGGGCACGCGAGCGCGATCGCTCGCTGACGCTGGAAGGCACCAAGCCGGCCGGGCGCGAACTGCCCAGTCCGGCCGCGCGCGAACTGCCCAGTCCCGCCGCCCACGTGCCGCGGCTCGACCCGCGCCTGCCCAAGCTGGACTTCGACCCGAACAAACCCTACGTCAGCAAATCCGCAATCGCCGAAAACGTCAGCGAGAAGCCAGCGGCAATACGCCCGCAAAAACCCGTGGCCGCGCTCCTCGGCGGATTCGGCAAGAAGTAGGCTGCTCGGGCCATGCGCGGCGAGGCAGCATGGCAGATCGATGTGCGGCCGGCCGGGGTCGACAGCCCGGATACGCTGCTCGTCGTTCTCGGCGGACGCTGGCGCATCGACCAGGATCTACCCTCTGCCGACACCCTGAAAGCCAGCCTGGCGGCACCAATTCGTCGCCTCGGTTTCGAAACGAGCGGGCTCACCGATTGGGATTCCGGCCTGCTGACCTTCGTCGCCGGCATCAGCAAATCCTCTGCGGGCATGGGCATCGCGGTCGATGGCAGCGGGCTGCCCCCCGGCGCGCAACGCCTGCTGGCGATGGCATCGGCCGTGCCGGAACAAAAACTTGCCGGGCGTCCTGCCGCTCCGCAGGGGCCGTTCGTACAGGTCGGCGAGGCGACCCTGGAGTTCGTTCGCGGCGCGCCGCAGATGCTGGGCTTTCTCGGCGAGGTGGTTCTTTCGCTGCTGCGGCTGCTTTCCGGGCGTGCCCGATTTCGCGCCCGCGACCTTTGGCTGGAGGTCGAGGAGGTCGGACCGCGCGCCTTGCCGATCGTTTCCGTGATCAGCTTCCTCGTCGGCCTCATCCTCGCCTACCTGGGCGCGGATCAGCTGAAGCTGGTCGGGGCGCAGATATTCATCGCCGACCTGGTCGCCATCGGCATGGTGCGCGAGGTCGGCGCGCTGATGACCGGCATCATCATCGCCGGCCGCACCGGCGCCGCCTTCGCCGCCCAGCTCGGCACCATGCAGGTCAATGAAGAGATCGACGCCTACAAGGTGCTCGGCATCTCGGCCATCGACTTCCTGGTGCTGCCGCGCATGCTGGCGCTGATGCTGATGGTGCCGCTGCTCACCCTCTACTCGGGCTTCATCGGCATGCTGGCCGGCCTGCTGGTCTCGGTCACCATCTTCGACATCGGTATCTTCGAGTACTACACTGAAACCTTGCGCGCGCTGGAGTTCAAGCAGTTCGCCGTCGGCCTCTCGAAAGGCACGGTATATGGAGCGATGATCGCCTTCGCCGGCTGCCTGCGCGGCATGCAGTGCGGGCGCAGTGCCGAGGCGGTGGGCCATGCGGCGACTTCCGCCGTGGTCACGGCCATACTGCTTATCACGATTGCGGCCTCGATAATGACCATCGTCTATTATCAGTTGGGCATTTGACGACATGGGCTCGACGCCGCACATCGAGGTACGCGATCTGTCCATGGCCTACGGCGACTTCGTCGTCCAGCGCGGCCTCGATTTCACGGTGAACAAGGGCGACATCTTCGTCGTCATGGGCGGCAATGGCTGCGGCAAGACCACGCTGATGCGCGCCCTGGTCGGCCTGCAGCGCCCGGCGGCGGGTACGGTGCTATACAGCGGCGAGGACTTCTGGAACGCCGGAGCCGAAACGCAGCAACGGCTCAAGCGCCGGCTCGGCATCCTGTTCCAGGGCGGCGCACTGTGGAGTTCGCTGACCCTGGCCGAGAACGTCGCGCTGCCGATTGCGGAATACACCGGCCTGCCCCCGGCCCGCGTGGGCGAGATCGTCGCCTTCAAGCTGGCGCTGGTCGGTCTGGCCGGGTTCGAGGATTTCTACCCCTCCGAATTGAGCGGCGGCATGAAGAAACGAGCGGGACTGGCCCGGGCCATGGCGCTCGATCCGGACATCCTGGTCATCGACGAGCCTTCGTCCGGCCTCGATCCGCTGACCGCAAGGCGCCTTGACGAACTGATTGTGGAACTGCGCGACAGCCTTGGCACCACCATCGTCGTCGTCACGCACGAACTGGCCAGCATCCTCAGTATCGGCAACAATTCGATCTATCTCGACTCCGAAAGCCACACCATGATCGCCACCGGACACCCGCAGGACGCGCTGAAGAACGGCGATCCCAAGGTGCGCCATTTCCTGACCCGCGGAGGCACTTTATGACCCCCCACCCCCCGACCCCCCCCCCAGGGCGGGGGGCGAGGCGGGGTTTCGTGCCGCATGCGGCACGCCGCCGCAGCCGGCGCGCTGTGCAAGGCGCGCCGTGGGCCGCGCAGCGAATGTGTGCTCGCTGCGCTCGATCATCACGGGCGACTCCGATCCGGGTCATGGCGCGGTTTGCGCCACCGGCGCGTGCCGTCCGGGCTTGGGACGGCCCGGCGCCCGGACTGCGTTGGTCCAGGAGGGAAGCATGAGCCGCAAGGCCAACCCGACGCTGATCGGCGCCTTCGTCCTCGGCGCGGTGGCGCTGGCGATCGTCGCCACGCTGCTGCTGGCCGGCGGCAACTGGTTCGGCGAACGCCGGCAGCACGTGCTGTATTTCGAGGGCGCGGCCCAGGGCCTGCAGGTCGGCGCGCCGGTGGTGTTCCTCGGTGTCAAGGTCGGCACCGTCAAGCAGATCCAGCTCGGGCTTGATGCCCACAGCAATCGCTTCCTGGTGCCGGTCACGATCGAAGTGCTGCCCCACGTGGTCCACACCCACGGCGGCGAAAATGTCGATCTGCGCGACCGCGCCACGGTCCGCCAGCTGGTCGAGCGTGGCCTGCGCGGACGGCTGCGGCTGCAGAGCCTGCTCACCGGACAGCTCTACGTCGATCTCGATTTCCATCCGGACAAGGCCGCGACTTTCGCCGCTCTCGACCCCGACCTGAGCGAGATTCCGACCATCCGCACCGCGGTGCAGGAGCTGACCAGCAAACTCGAGGGTTTCCCGATGGACCAGTTCCTCGCCGACGTGGCGGCGATCAGCGGTGCCGTCAAGCAGTTGATGTCAGCGCAGGCGACGCAGCAACTGCCGCAGCGCCTCGACGCCACACTGCGCCATCTCGAATCCCTGGCGAGGCGCTTCGATGCCCAGGGCGGCCCGATCCTCGCCGACGTGCGCGACAACCTGGCGGAGATGCACAAGGCGCTGCTCGCCGCGCAGGCAGCGCTGGCCAAGCTCGATACCGCGGCCGATCGCGTCGCCGACCTGGCGAAATCCGATTCGCGCATGGTCGCCGGCATGACGCAGGCCAGCGAGGAACTGGCGCGCGCCGCCGGCGCGGTGCGCACGCTGACCGAACAGGAATCACCCACGGTAGGCAACGTCAATGCGGCGCTGAAGGAAATCGCGCGCGCCGCCGATGCCCTGCGCCTGCTGGCGGAAACCCTCGAGCAGCAGCCCGACGCGATCTGGCGCGGCAAGAAGCAGAAGTCCTCACCCTGAACCGGAGACACCATGAAACTCGTCCGCTATGGCCCGAAAGGCCACGAAAAGCCCGGCCTGATCGACGCCGGCGGCACGCTGCGCGATCTGTCTGCC
>CAIZKA010000234.1 GCA_903933395.1 uncultured beta proteobacterium
AGAGCGCAACCTCGGCAAGCTCGGCGGCCTGATCCACCGCATGCCCTGGGTGGCCTGGCTGGCGCTGGCCGGGGTGATCGCCAGTGCCGGCCTGCCGCCGCTGTCGGGCTTCGTGTCCGAGTGGCTGCTGCTGCAAAGCTTCCTCTTTTCGCCCGGCCTGCCGCACCCCTGGCTCAACATGGTGGTGCCGGTGGCGGCGGCACTGGTGGTGCTGGTCGCGGCGCTGGCCGGCTTCGCCATGGTCAAGTTCTACGGCATCATCTTTCTCGGCCAGATGCGCGAGCCGGGGCTGAAGGACGCCCGCGATGCCGGCCCGTGGGAGAAGGTCGGGCTGGTCTGGCTGGCGCTGATCACGCTGCTGCTCGGCGTCATGCCCTCGACCGTGATCCTGCGCATCGATGCTGCCACGCGCCAGTTGCTGGGCACGGGCCTTGCCGACAAGCTGAATGAAAACGGCTGGTGGATGCTGGCGCCGATCTCGGCCGAGCGCGCCAGCTACGAGCCGCTGATCGTCCTCGTCACGATTGCCGCCACGCTGCTGCTCGCGCGCTGGCTGGTGCGTCATCTCTACCACGGTCGCGTGCGCCGCACCACGGCCTGGGACTGCGGCTACTACTTCCAGGGGCCGCGCGCGCAGGACACCGCCGAAGGCTTCTCCCAGCCAATCCGCCGCATTTTCGAACCGATGTTCCGCATGGAGCGGCATTTCCCGACGGCGCGCGACAGCAAACCGTATTACAGCGTCAAGGTCGAGGACCATTTCTGGCACTGGTGCTACCTGCCGGTGGCGAGGTCGGCCAACTGGATATCTGCGCTGATCGCCACCCTGCAGGGCGGGCGCATCGCGGTGTATCTGATGTACAGCTTCGTCACGCTGCTCGTGCTCCTGCTGGTGGCAAGACCATGATCAGTATTTCGGGGCTCCTCGGCCAGGCTTTCGCCATCGTGTTGGCGCTGGTGCTGGCGCCGCTCTTGGCGGGCTGGGTGGGCCAGTGCCGGGCCTGGTTCCAGAGCCGCACGGCGCCGCCGCTGCTTCTGCCTTATTACATGCTGCAAAAGCTGTTCAACAAGGACGTGGTGCTGGCGCATAACGCTTCCTCGCTGTTCCGCGCCGCGCCCTTCATCATCTTCGGCTGCATGGTGCTGGCCTGCGCCATCGTGCCGACCTTGTCCACCGATCTGCCCTTCGCTCCGGCGGCCGATGCCATGGCGCTGGTCGGCGTCTTCGGCCTGGCGCGCATTTTCATTTCCCTTGCGGGCATGGATGTCGGCACGTCTTTCGGCACCCTTGGCGGGCGGCGCGAGATGCTGGTCGGCTTCCTTGCCGAGCCGGCGCTGCTGATGGTGATTTTCACGCTGGCCATGACCGCCCAATCGACTTCGCTCGCCACCATCGTCGAGACCCTGGCGCACCGTGACCTGGTGATCTATCCCAGCCTGGCCTTCGCCGGCGTCGCTTTCACCTTCGTCTCGCTGGCCGAGAACGCACGCGTGCCGGTGGACAACCCGGCCACCCACCTCGAACTGACGATGATCCACGAGGCCATGATCCTCGAGTATTCCGGCCGCCACCTGGCGCTGATCGAATGGGCGGCGAGCCTCAAGCTCTACGCCTATTCCTGCCTCGGCCTCGCGCTGTTCTTCCCCTGGGGCATAGCGCCGGGCGACGATTTCCTGGCGCTGGTGGCGGCGATTCCGCTGCTGCTGCTGAAACTCGCCATCGGCGGCGTGTTCCTCGCCGGCATCGAGACGGTCAATGCCAAGATGCGCATCTTCCGCGCGCCGGAGTTCCTCGGCACCGCCTTCATGCTCGCAGTGCTCGGCCTGCTGGTGAGGCTGTTGCTGGAGGCCAGGGTATGAACGCCGCCATTCCCTATTCTTCACAGTTCATCAACCTGTTCGCGGCCGTGATCCTGCTGCTGGCTTTCGCCATGCTGGCGCAGCGCCGCCTGCCGCAACTGATCAACCTGTTCGCGCTGCAGGGTTTCTGTCTGTGTCTGGCTACGCTGGTGGCGGCGGTAAGTACCGGCCAGGCGCACCTCTACTACTCGGCCGGGCTGACGTTGGCGCTCAAGGTGCTGCTGCTGCCCTGGATCCTGCGCCGGCTGATACGCAAGCTAAAGATCAAGGGCGAAGTCGAGGCGCTGATCAAGATCCCGACCACCATGCTGGTCGGCATCGTCCTCGTCATGGTGGCCTTCAATGTCGCGCTGCCGATTTCCGAGCTCTCCCATACCATCACCCGCGGCACGCTCGGCATCGCGCTGGCCGTGGTGATGCTGGCTTTCCTGATGATGATCACGCGGCAGAAGGCCATCACCCAGGTGGTGGGCTTCCTCTCGATGGAAAACGGTTTGTTCCTCGCCGCCACCAGCGCCACCTACGGCATGCCGATGGTGGTGGAGCTCGGCATCGCGCTCGACGTGCTGGTCGGCGTCATCATCCTC
>CAIZKA010000235.1 GCA_903933395.1 uncultured beta proteobacterium
CACCCTCTGCTCGGAGGATGTGGGCTGGTTCAGGGGCTGATTCAACGGCGGCCGCATCGTCGAGCAACCGGACAATACGACGCCGATGACCAGCACCCCTAGCCACATCAGCGGTTGCGTCCGCCACCCGGCCCCATGCCACCCCCACCGGGACCCATTCCGCCTCCACCCGGACCCATTCCGCCGCCTCTCGCTGGCGGTTCGTCGGCAAGGGTTACTCCGCGCTGCTTGGCGCGCTCCTTCATGCGCTCGTGATGTTCCAGGCGAATTTGCTCCCGCTCCTCAGCCGTTTTTGCAGCGCGCGTTTTGGAACGATATTCGACGCGATCCTGCTGCGTCATCAATTCGCTGCCGTATATCTGTTCCTGCTTTTGCGCTTGCGGCGGGGCGCGCTCCTGATCGGCCGCCAAAGCGAAGCCGCCGGTAAGTATCAAGGCGCCGGAAAGTGCTGACATCATCAAGGTTCGTTTCGACATGATTGTCTCCTGCAATTATGGGTTGTCGGAAAATGGCGGATACAGCCAATGCAACCCATTCATTGGCTACGCCTGATTGATACCCCAATGTCTCTGACCCCGCTTTTTGTGTCAGCGGGTCCGAAAGCTCATATGGCAAGCCACGCAGCCTGAGGTAACTTTTTGCAGCGCGGTGTAAGTCCTGGCGGCATCGCCGCTCTTCACCACCAGAGCGAATTCGCTTGCCACATCGTGCATGCCCCAGCCCAACTGGCGCATGGTTTCAGGCATGAAGCGCCCCGGCCCCTGGCCGCGCGCCATCATGGCGTGCCGGCCCATGGAGCTATTGCCAAGGCGCTTTTCGGCGGTTTCCGAAGCTGCGGCCAGATTGTTTTCCGCCAGATAACCGAAAATTTCATTCAGTGCCACGAGGTGATCCTGCATATCGATGCGCATGATGGCACGCGCCTTTTCCGGCATGGTCGCCAACTGGCGGTGGTCTTCAAGAGCGGCTTGTCCGTCTGCAGTGGGTGTGATAGTGCCGCCGCGCCCCGTGCCATCGCCTCGCGCTGGCGGTGCGTCGGGAAGAGTTACTCCGCGCTGCGGTGTACGCTCCGGTTCGACCGCCACCGCGAGGCCGCTGGCAAGCAGCAAAGCGCCGCTTAGTGCGGACATCATCAAGGCTTGTTTCGACATGATTGCCTCCTGCAAATACGGGTTGTCGGAAAATGGCGGACAAGCAATGCAACCCCTTCATTGGCTACGCCAAACGTATATCACCGACGGCTTTCCGCCTTCCCATGGAAATGCTCGACGAACGGCTTGCGAAATGCCTGATGACAGGCCAGGCAGGAAGACTGGAGTTTCTGGAAGGCCGCGATGGCCGCCTCCCCGTTGCTGCTCCTTGACGCATGGGCCAGCGCCATCGCGGTGTCGTGGGTTTCGCCGTCGAAGGCCTTGAACCGGGCCGTGTCGCCGCCGACGAAGCTCAGGATGCGCATTTTTTCGCCCAGCGGCGGCTGCGGATGATCGGCGATCGCCAGCGCCGCCTTTTCGACCATCGTGTAGTCCTCTTGCGACAGGCCGTCGACGACCACCTGCATGTTCCTGCCCATGTCTTTCATGATCCGTTGCAGGGCCAGCGGCTCCGCCGCCAGACTGGTGACAGGCGCCCACGCACAGCCCAGTGCAAGCAGCCATGCCCATGTTGCGTTGCGCGCCGCAGCAGGTGCAACGGCGCCTGGGCCGCTGCTGACGCCCGGCAACTCGTTCGGCGCAAGCAGGTATTCGCGCGTGATTTTCCACCACTGCGCCAGATGGTCGGGGATGAAATCATTGGTTTCGTCGCTGCTCATGGCTCTCTCCTCCCGAGTCGGTCGATTGCGCCGGCGGCGAACTTGTTCAGCGCACACGGTGCCCGCCAGCCTGGCGCCAGGCGAACCAGGCGATGCCGGCCCACAGCGCCGTGCGCAGTGTCAGCGCGCCGACGGTGCGCATTTCGAACGGTGCGCCGCTCAGGACGAACAGGCCGAAGTAGACAAACACGAAAGCCGTGGCGGCGGCGATGCCGAGCGCCAGCCGCCCAGCCCATGGTCGACCACGTGCCAGACCGACCGCCGCCGCGACGTAGGCGAAGCCGGCGAGGAAGTTGAAGCCGACGACGAAGGGCATGTAGTTGCCCGCCGCCTCGCGCGCCGCCTCGCCCCCGAATAGCACCTTGCCTCCGGAGACGATGGTGACCAGACCGAAGACCAGGGCGACGGCGGCGATGCCGGGCGAGATGAAACGAGAGAGCTTGTTGTTCATTGCCGCGTCAGAAACGGTATTTGATGCCGACGCTGGCCGAGACCTGATCCCGGGCCCCGATATTCGCCACGATGGGGCTGTCGGCCGCATCGCCCAGCAGCCGCTTGTAGCGCAGCGTGGCAAAGCCTGCCCACTCGCGGTTTATCGAATAGTCGGCCATGAGGCTGGCGCCGACGTGCTTGAAGCCCGACCCGGCATCGTATTGGGCGATGCCGGAGTTTGCTGACTGTGTCGCGTCGATGCCGAAGAAGGTCTTCATGTAATCCGATGACGCCCAGGTGGTGTCTAGGCTGGTGCGCAGGCGCAGCTTCTCGGAAACCCGCATACCATGGCCGGCGGTGAAATTCACCGTCGCGCCCTGATCGGTGTTGCTGAGGTTCTGCCTGACATCGACGGACGCCTGCCAGCCTTGCTTGCGGAAGCGAACAAAACCGCCCGCGTCAAGCGCCCGATCGATATCCCCCAACCCGTTCAGCGCGGCGTTGTCATCCTGGTCGCGGCCATGGCGCAGGGCCAGCAGCGGTCCGGCCGTGATGGCCGCGCCGTGCTCGGTCTGGTAACGCAGCAGATTGGCGCCCGCCGTCATGCCGGTGAGAAAGAACGTGTCGCCGTAGAAGAGATTGATGTTCGGCGTGAGCCGCGTCTTCCTGTCCTGGGCGCCTTCATATTCGGGCATTGTGCCCACGCCGATGCCGATGCTGCCATGCAGGCCAGCGCTTGAGGTGGCCGGCATGTCCTCCGCCGCCGCGGCCTGGCCAGTGGCAAGCATCAGCAATGCCATTCCCATGGTTGCGGTACTCGTCATAGTGGTGAATTTCATTGGGTGCATCCTCCGTAACAGGGTGTCGTGTTGAATCATGGCTTCGCGCGATCAGCGACCGCGCCCGCCACCACCACCGCCCATGCCGCGGCCACCACCGCCACTACCACTGCCGTCACCCCGGCGCGACTCGTAGCCCTGCCCGTAGCCACCGCCCTGTCCGCTACCGTCCCGGCTGCGCTGGCGCGTTCCATCGGCTTGCTGGTTCTCCAC